>JBKBWH010000045.1:0-11033 GCA_046289115.1 Candidatus Kryptonium sp. | reverse complement strand
TGCCGAGGCTTCAATAAAATGGGCGCCTCAGCCAAGGTTGAAACTTGAAATGGTTATTACCCAACTGGCATCTCTCGATAGCACTGTAAAAATTCAAGAACTGCTTTCAAAAATAGAGCAACTTGAAAAACATCTTAATTCATCCGGAGGTGCTAACTCCGAAAATTTTAATATACCCCTGGAAGGGGGAAATAAATTGAAATCTGAGATATCGCCAACACCACAAAATATATCAACAAAACCATCCTCAAAAAACGAGACCCTGACACTTCAAACCGATGATATTGATAGCATCAATAAACTATTTGACGAGCCCATCAAAACCTATGCTCCCAAAACATCTCCAAAACACGAAACATCAAAAATTATAGACCCCGAAAAAGCTTTAAATTTAATTCGCGAAAAATGGGATGAAATTGCAAATAAAGCACAAAACTATAACTTAAATCTTGCCACAGCTTTGAAACTTTCATGGCCTATTGAAATAAAAGAGTCCAAGCTTAACATCGGGACATCAACCAATTTACATCTTGAATGGATAAAGAAAAACAGAGGTTTTCTGAGAGAGAAAATAAAGGAAATATGCAACTTTGACCTTGAAATTGATGCTCAAATAGTCGATGTCGATCAATTAAATGAAAAAATCAAACAACTCAGCCCCGATTTAAAATTAAAAAAACTTATAGATGATTCCCCATTTGTCAAATCGCTTATTGAAATTCTTGATGCCAAACCGATCGATCAATAAACTGTTTCTTTTCCTTCTTTTCTTTTCACTTCAGGCGTTTTCAAACAGTTTCAAGTTTGCAAAATACGCCGGCGATTTTTTATCAATTGGGGTTGGAGCTAGAGCACTTGGAATGGGTGGGGCATTCACAAGTGTTGCAAATGATGTCACCGCTGGATACTGGAACCCCGCAGGTTTAACCGAACTATCAAACACTCAACTAATTTTAATGCACGATGAAAGATTCGCTGGAATTGTAAATTATGATTACCTTGGACTTGCCCCAAAGCCCACGAACTTTTTCTCACTTGCCTTTTCAATCATTCGCATTGGGGTTGAAGATATACCTTATACAAATGACGCTTTTATCGATATCAATGGAAACGGTATCTTCGACCCTGAGTTCGATCGGCTTGACCCTGATAGAGTTTCTTTTGTATCATCCGCTGATTGGATTTTCATAACATCTTTCGCAAGAAAGATAAAAGAAAAATTTTCACTTGGTGGAAACATCAAATTTATTTACAGGAAAATTGAAAAGAACTCTGGCATTGGTATTGGTTTTGATCTTGGGTTAAAATATAAAATTCAAAATTTCTCCATTGGAGCAGTTATAAAAGATGTAACCTCAACTTTAATCGCTTGGAACACAGGCAGGAACGAAATTGTAGTGCCTTCACTGATGCTTGGAATAAGTAAGGAATTTGAAATTTTATGGGGTAAATTTACACCATCATTGGATTTAATAACAAGATTTGAAGGTAGAAACAAAACCGCGTTAGTTGGCACTAATTTTATAAGTTTTGACTTTAACACTGGATTTGAATATTCATTTAAAGATAAAATTTCCATAAGGTCTGGTTTCACTGAAAATAAAGAGTTCACACTTGGGGCTGGGTTAAAGATAAATCGTCTTGACATTGATTACTCATTCGCAAAATTTGATTCCGAATTGGGAAACACACATAGGGTTTCATTAAAATTTTCGATCCACTGATTAAAACAAAAATAGAGCCTTGTTAATGAAACTTTATGCTCTCGCGATAGCTGCACATCCAGATGATATAGAGTTAAGCTGTAGTGGAACCATAATAAAATTAACTCAAAAAAATTATCCTGTTGGAATTCTTGATCTCAGCCGTGGTGAGCTTGGCACCCGGGGGAATGAAAAGATAAGAGAAAAAGAGGCGAAGGAGGCAGCAATGCTTATGGGAGTAAGTGTGCGAGAAAATCTTAATTTACCCGATGGAAGAATAGAAGTTACGCACGAAAATAAACTTGAGCTAATAAAAATCATAAGAAAATATAAACCCGAAATAATTTTAGCGCCTTACTGGATTGAGCGACATCCTGACCATGAGAACACAAGCAAACTCGTCCGCGAAGCATGGTATCTTTCAGGGCTTGCCAAGTTAAAAACAAAATTAAATGGAAAAGTTCAAGAACCTTTCCGACCAAAGAAAATTTTTTTCTATGTTCAGTATTTTTACCAGCAATTCACGCCAAATTTAATAATTGACATATCTGATGTTTTCGATAAAAAGTTAAAAGTCATCGAATGCTATAAATCTCAATTTTTTAATCCACAAATAGAATTCAATGCTAAGGAAACCTTGTTAAGCACACCTGACTTTAAAGAATACTTAATTGCTAGGGCTCGCTTCTTTGGTGAAATGATTGGAAAAAAATACGGCGAACCGTTTTTAACTTTAAGCCCGGTTGGTTTAAATGGGATTGAATATGTAGTTCTTCCCGAACGAAGCTAAAAATAAAAATCGTTTTAACTTGAAAACTGAAGAAATTTTAGGACTTGTAAATGTAATTTTTTACGCTGCGCATATAGTTGTCTTTTCAACACTTGGATACAGGCAAGGAAAAACTAAAGGTGCGAAATCCGTAATTCTTATTTTGATTTTTTTGTTTGTCCTATTTTTTGTCTCAATACAAATTGGTGGTTTTATAGCCCAGATATTTTTCATAGGAAAAGAAATGACATCAAAACTAAAATCAATTCATGATACATTGGTCATCGTCATCGCAACTGCCATAGAACTACCTATTTGGTTTACTTTTTTAAAAAAGAGAGAAAAGCATGGAAATGAAACAGAAAACGATAGCTTTGATAGCCCACGATAGAAAAAAAGCCGATATGGTTGCATTTGCAACACAAAATAAGAAAAAACTTGAAAAATTTAATCTCATAGGAACAGGAACAACAGCAAAACTCGTCCGAGAAAAGACAGGCTTAAAAGTTAAAGCTTATCACTCTGGTCCATACGGTGGAGATGTTGAAATTGCTGCACTCGTTGTTAAGGGAAAATGTGATATGGTTATATTTCTACATGATCCGCTTGAACCACATCCACACGATCCAGACATCAAAACTTTGATGCGCGTTTGCGATGTTTACAACATTCCTTTAGCCACAAATCTTGCAACTGCAGAAATACTTATAAATGCTATTTCAGAACCACACTTAGATTGAAAAAACCTTTTTATCCCCTCATTTTGATTTAAAAAAACCCTTTTTTAATTTTGAAAAAAATGCGGTAAAAATCTATGACAAAAGTAGTTGAAGTTAAGAATATAAAAATTGGTGGCGGGAATCCAATTGTTGTTATAGCTGGACCGTGTGTTGTTGAAAACTATGAAATAACCTATGAGACAGCAAAACGAGCCAAGGAGGTTACATCTGATCTCGGGATGCCATTCATTTTTAAATCGAGCTATAAAAAAGCGAATAGAACAAGTTTAGAAGGGTTTACAACAATTGGAGAAAAAATAGCACTTGAAATACTTTCTCAAATAAGGCGAGAGTTAGATATTCCTGTTCTCACCGATATTCACTCTGAAGCGGAAGCGGAAATGGCAGCGGAACATGTCGATGTGCTTCAAATACCCGCATTTCTCTGTAGACAAACGGATCTTTTAATCGCTGCTGGAAAAACGGGCAAAGCAGTTAACATTAAGAAGGGTCAATTTATGGCGCCGGAAGATATGAAATATGCAGCTGAAAAAGTTGCTTCAACAGGGAACGATAAAATTTTACTAACCGAGCGAGGAACAACTTTTGGCTATCATAATCTCGTTGTTGATATGCGATCACTTCCAATTATGCGCTCAATTGGTTATCCTGTTGTAATAGATGCGACGCATTCAGTTCAACTGCCAAGCATTGGCGGTAAATCCGGTGGGAGACCAGAATTTATTTTTCACATAGCAAGGGCAGCGGTAGCAGTTGGAGTTGATGCAATTTTTCTTGAAACACATCCAGAACCATCAAAAGCTTTGAGCGATGCTGCAAGTCAGTTAAAACTTGATTGCCTTTACGACTTGCTATATCAGGTGAAACAAATTGATGAGCTTGTTAAAAAACTTGAACAAACAAGCGTGGTCAAATGAAAATTAGAAAAGGCGCACCTGAAAAAGCTCAAAAAGTTAAAATGATCCTTCTTGATGTTGATGGTGTATTGACCGATGGAAGCATAATTTACTCCTCAAATTGTGGAGAAATTAAAGTTTTCAACGCACAAGATGGATTTGGAATTGTGAGAGCAATTGAGCTTGGATTAAAGGTTGGAATTATAACGGGCAGAGAATCAGATATAATTAAAAAAAGAGCAAATGAGCTTGGGATAACCGATCTTATTCAAAATGCCATTGACAAGGTAAAACCTTTTGAAACATTAGCATCAAAGTATAACCTAAAGCCCGAACAATTCTGTTATGTTGGTGATGACATCCTTGATATTCCACTTTTGAAAATAGTTGGTTTCAGCGCAGCTCCTGCAAATGCAAGAAGCGAGGTTAAGAGAATTGTTGACTATGTTGCTTCAGCTTCAGGTGGAAATGGAGCGGTAAGGGAGATAATTGATTTTATACTGAAGGCGCAGAAAAAAATTTGAAGCTGCGAAAAGCAAAAATGATTGATAAAATAATAATTCGCGGAGCAAGACAGCATAATTTAAAAAACATAAATCTTGATATCCCACGAAATAAATTCATCGTGATAACCGGAGTCTCAGGCTCCGGCAAGTCTTCACTCGCTTTTGATACGATCTACGCCGAGGGACAGCGAAGATATGTTGAATCTTTATCTGCTTATGCAAGACAATTTCTTGATATAATGGAGAAACCGGATGTTGACTTGATTGATGGTTTAAGCCCCGCCATCTCAATTGATCAAAAATCAGTAAGCCATAACCCTCGTTCAACAGTTGGAACTGTAACTGAAATTTATGACTACTTACGACTTCTGTTTGCAAGGGTTGGAGTTCAATTTTGCTATAACTGTGGGAAAAGAGTCCAAAAACAATCAATAGATCAAATCGTTGAAAGCATCTTCAAACTTGGCGAGGGAAAGAGGATTGAAATTTTTGCTCCCGTCGTTCGGGGAAGAAAAGGACATTATCGAGAACTTTTTGAAAAAATTTTAAAAGATGGGTTCCTGCGCGTTAGAGTTGACGGTAAGATACAAGAGATAACCCCCGGAATGCAGGTAGATAGATACAAAATTCACAACATTGAAGTTTTGATCGATAGGATAATTATATCTAAGGAATCGAAAAGAAGAATTTATGAATCCGTTGAACTCGCTCTTGAATACGGGAATGACTCAATAATTGTAAATGATGGTAAAGAGGATTTATTTTTTAGCAAGCATCTCGCATGCATCGACTGTGGGATAAGTTACGAAGAACTTTCTCCAAACTCATTTTCATTTAACTCCCCATATGGTGCCTGTCCCGATTGTGATGGGCTCGGCGAAAAAATGGAATTTGACTTAAAACTTATAATCCCCGACCCATCGCTTTCAATTTCTGAAGGTGGGCTTGTCCCTTACGGCAAGGAAAGAAATAATTGGGAATGGTCGCTCTTAAAATCCGTGGCAAGAAAATATGAGATTGATCTTGACAAACCCATTAAAAAACTTTCAAAAGAAAAAATCAATATTCTTCTTTACGGCGCTGGTGATGAAAAATTTCCAGTCAAATATGAATACTCCGACGGTTATGTGGCAACCTACACACAAAAATTTGACGGAATAATAAACTACCTGAAGCAACTCTACAATAATACAACATCTGAAGGAATTCGCGAATGGGTTGAAAAATTTATGAGCACACAAATATGTAAAACATGCGAAGGAAAAAGACTAAAGAAATCTTCACTATCGGTAAAATTAGTCGACGCGAAAACTGGGAAGAAAACGGGAATTGACGAAATAGTTTCAATGTCGATAAAGTCAGCGTATGAATTTTTTGAAAACCTAAATTTAACCGAAAGAGAACTTTTGATCGCAAATCAAATCCTCAAGGAAATAAAATCAAGATTAAAATTTCTTCTTGATGTTGGACTTGATTATCTAACCCTCAATAGACCTGCGAAAACTCTCTCAGGCGGTGAATCACAAAGAATTCGCCTTGCAACTCAAATCGGTTCACAACTCTCAGGCGTTCTATATGTGCTTGATGAACCAAGCATAGGTTTACATCAAAGGGACAATTTGAAACTGATCCAATCATTAAAAAATTTAAGAGATCTTGGAAATACAGTTATAGTTGTCGAGCATGACCGAGAAACAATTGAAAATGCTGACTTTGTAATCGATCTTGGTCCAGGGGCTGGAAAATCAGGAGGAAATTTAATTGCTGTTGGAAAGCCTCACGAACTTGATAATAACTCTTTAACTGCACAATATCTAAAAGGAAAAAAGAAGATCGAAATTCCACAAAAACGAAGAGAGGGAAATGGGAAATTTCTTATTCTAAGAGGTGCAAGGGGTAACAATCTAAAAAACATAGATGTAAAATTTCCACTTGGAAAATTTATCTGCGTCACAGGCGTAAGCGGATCTGGAAAATCAACGCTGATTGCGGAAACACTTTACAGAATTTTAGCCAAGCACCTTTATAACTCAATCGAAGAACCACTTCCATATGAATCAATTGAAGGAATTGAAAACATTGATAAGGTAATTGAAATTGATCAGTCCCCGATTGGAAGGACACCGCGTTCAAATCCAGCAACTTATACGGGCGTTTTTACCTTCATAAGAGATCTTTTCTCACAACTTCCTGAGTCGCGCCTTCGTGGTTATAAACCCGGACGATTTAGCTTTAATGTAAAAGGTGGAAGGTGCGAAGCGTGCGAAGGCTCCGGAGTCAAAAAAATAGAGATGCACTTCCTACCAGATGTATTCGTCACATGTGATGTTTGCAAAGGCAAAAGATATAACAAAGAAACGCTTGAAGTTAGATACAAGGGTAAATCCATAAGTGATGTCCTAAATATGACAGTTTCAGAGGCGCTTGAATTCTTTAAAGATATCCCGAACATTAAACGAAAACTTCAAACACTTTACGATGTTGGACTTGGATACATAGAACTTGGACAACCTGCGCCAACTCTATCCGGAGGCGAAGCTCAAAGAGTTAAACTTGCCACCGAGCTTTCAAAAGTGTCAACAGGAAAAACTTTGTATATACTTGATGAACCAACAACTGGACTCCATTTTGAAGACATAAAAATGCTACTTGATGTTTTAAATAAACTTGTCGATCGTGGTAACACAGTGATCGTTATAGAACATAATCTTGAAGTTATAAAAGTCGCTGACTGGATAATTGACCTTGGACCTGAAGGAGGTGACAACGGTGGTTATATCGTCGCAGAAGGAACACCGGAAGAAGTTGCAAAAAATCTAAACTCATATACGGGTAAATTTTTAAGAAAAGAGCTTGGACTTGAATAATCAATCTCACTTGATTATCTCTTTCAGCCACGGCATCACCTCAAATATAAAACTTGGACCATGATGAGCGAGAAAATCGTAAATCCCCGGGGTTATAAAAATTTTATCCTCTTTTATCGCCTTCACATCCCCAAATCTATTGCGAAGTAAATTTACAATTCTATTTTTATCCCTATTCTTTGAAAACATCTTTGGCTCATAAATTATCACATCTGGGTCTAACTCTTTAACTTTATCATCATCGGGAAAAATCCATTCCGCAGGATAATTCCCAAATATATTTTCTCCGCCCAAAAGTTCAATCGCATCAGTTATATAGCTATAAGCCCCAAATGTCACAGGACCACCAAGATCAATCTCAACATAAATTTTAACCCTGGGACTATTTGCTTTACGATCAGAAATTAATTCGCTCAATTTGTTCGTTAATTTTCTCTCAAGTTCTCTCGCATTTGAAAAATATCCCGCTACAATCCCTGCTTCATAACTTGTTGAAATTATTTCTGAAACTGAGGGAGGTAAACGAACAGGGTAAACTTGAAATTCTTCGACAAGTTTACTAACAAGTTCAAGTTGATAACCAGTTGTTGTGAAAATTATATCTGGATTTAACTCCCTTAGCTTCTCTTCATTAAAAGTATTATAACTCCCAACTATTACTCTTTTCCTTGCGGTTTGTGGTCTGACGCAGTAAACGCTTACACCAACAACAAACTCACCAAGCCCCATTTCAAAAAGTGCTTCAGTAACCGCTGGGCTAAAACTAACGATCCTTTCACATTTATCAGGAAGAAACAATTCCTTCCCCGTGATCTCACAGTAAACTTTTCGCATGATTAAATTTGTCTATTTTAAACACCCCTTTCACCAATCAAGTTAATTTTTCTCCTAAACTCAGAGCTTATTTTCTCTGGGTTTTCAGCTTTCATTATAGCCGAAATGACAGCAACACCATCAGCGCCAGCAGTTATAACATCATCCACATTTTCAATTGTTATTCCACCCGAGGCAAAGACAGGGATATTTTCCCCAAGAATCGCTTTTGCTTTTCTTATCATTTCAAGGGGAACGATTTCACATGAATCAACAGATGAGGTTGGGAAGATAGAACAAAACGAGATATAATCAACTTTGTTTTCCTTCGCCCATTCAATTTTCTTTATGTCATTTCCGCAAGTGACGCCAATAATTTTATCATAACCGATAATTTTTCTTATCTCATCGCAAGACTTGTCAGGTATCTCATAACCATCAAGATGTACTCCGTCAGCATTAAATTTTACGCAAAGTTCAACATCGTTTGCAATTAAAACAGGAACATCGTATTTATGAGCAATTTCTATTAATTTTTTCGTTGCTTCCGAAAGCTTTTCAAACCCCATTTCCCATTTTGATTTATCAGCCCATATTTGTATTACATCGACTCCACCTTTTATTGCCTTTTCAACAATCTCGCACAGTTTCTCTAAACCAAGTTTTTCAACAGCACTTATATCAACAACGAAATATAATCCTCCTTTTATCTTCATCTTTACCTCCATCCTTTGTTAATAGCGCTTACATAAGCGTTCCAATAAGGATCAGCCTCAGGATAAATCAATGGTTCTTTTGTCCCATCAAGTTTTTCAATCCATAATCCATACGGTGCCCCTTCAAAATATCCAACCTCTGCAGATTCAATTTCATTTTCAGAAAGAACCTTTAAAAGCTCTGCTACCTTTTCTTCCTTAACCGCAATTATTAAAGTCCCCTCGCTAAGTGAAATATATGGGTCAATTTCAAACAACTGACAAATCTTCCTCGTTGTTTCTGAAACCGGGATCTTATCTTTGAACACATGAACTCCACAACCACTTGCAACTGCCATTTCGTAGATTCCGCCGAGAACACCGCCTTCAGTAGCATCATGCATTGCTGAAACGCCATCATCTCGAACTCCAATTTTAACAGCCGTCAAAGCATCATCAACCACAGAGAATTTTCTAAAATAACTTTGTGCCTCTTTCAAAAAATCTGAACCAAAATTTTTTTCAATCGTTTCCGGAAAAATGCGGGCAAGTATTCCCGTCGTTGCGATCGCTGAACCTTTTGTTATCACAATTCTATCACCAGGTTTTGCCATGTTTGAAGAAAGATATTTATCTATATCACCGATAGCGACAAATGTTCCACCTCCGACGATTGTATAATCAATCCCAAAAAATTTTCCGGTATGCCCACCGACTATTGCTATTCCAAGCTTTTCACACTCATGGTGGAACGCATCCCAGTAAACTTCAAACTCTTCTTTTGTTATTTGCGGCGGAAGATTGAAATTAAGCATAGCATACATTGGTGGAATCCCGCTCGTTGAAAGATCCGAAGCAAGCAAATGAACCGTAAGCCACGCCGAATCCTCAAGCCCAAGCGCTGGAATAATTGAAAGCGGATCAGATGTCAATATCATAACTTGCCTGTCGTTTATCTTTATCACAGCGTTATCACAACCATAGTTAGGACCCACAAGAACCTCATCCCTTTTCAAGCCAAGTTTTGGATAAATTATGTTATCAAAAAACAACTTTCCAACCTTCCCAAATTTTGGAAAATCAACTTGCATCTTGCAAACCCAGTTTATTTAAATTTAACTCCGAAACCAAGAAAAGACCCACCAAATGGAAGTTTCAGCAATTTTTTTATACCAAAAATTTTTGGAAAAACAGCACATCTCCAATCAAGAAACTCATAATTTTTGCCATCAAGCGCTCGTCTTAATTCCTTTTTTATCATCGGCAATGAATAAAACCGTGCATTGTAATAATATGGATTTTTACCAAGCTTGACTTGAATTATTCGCCTTATCGTTGGCAAACTCCATCTGTTCATCAAACCCATAACGATCCCTCGCCTCGCAACCCTTTCAGCTTCTTTAAAAACTTTGACAAGGTCTGGCATATACTCAAGACATGCAACATATAACACAACATCAAAAGATTTATCTTTAAAAGGCAAAAACTCAGCCCTTGCATTAATAAATTTGCCTTCAACCCATAATTCCTTTGCAACCCCAAGCATCACAGGTGAGATGTCAACCCCGATAATTTTATACCCAAGCGAATTCAACCATCTCGTAAAATGTCCAGTTCCACATCCAACTTCAAGGATCTCGTTGACGCCATCTATTTGATCGAGCAAAAACTTTAATAGATTCTTCTCTTGAATATCCGCTTCTTTATATTTGCCCTCGTAAAATGACTCGTAAACTTTGGCTATCTCAGGTTTAAAATACCACGGTGTAAATTTATCTCCCATAGTTTTTTCACATTTTAATTTTATCAATGTTTTTCGAACTATATTTCCTCAATTGCTTTAGCAAACTTTCAAAATCCTTTGACAACTTCGCCTCAAATTCAATGTATTCTTTCTTCCTAAAGTGAAAGAAACCAAGCCTCAACGCATGGAGCGTCAACCTATTCATCAAAGGCTTTTCTGTCTCGTTCTCTTTTAATTTATACTTCTTTTTTATCTCCGACAAAAAAATTTCACTTTTGTTCCCATAAACTGAATCTATGG
>JBKBWH010000044.1:0-11166 GCA_046289115.1 Candidatus Kryptonium sp. | reverse complement strand
GGTTTAGTGATACCGTTTTTTATCTTCACATTTTCTTTCGTGATAACCTATATGCTTTATAAAAAATTTTCAAGGGAATTGAGCTCGGACGACAAATAGATAAACAAATTCTTAATCGTAGTATTCAAGTCCGAGATGCGTTATAAGTTCTTCTCCCATCAAGTGGCGTAATCTATTTTTAAGTTTCATCAGTTGTATAAACAAATCATGCTCAGGATAAACAGTTGGGGCGTGCATTGGACTTTTGAAGTAAAAAGATAGCCACTCTTGGATTCCGCTCATTCCGCTTCTTTGTGCAAGATCAAGGAATAGTGCAAGGTCAAGAACTATTGGGGCAGCCAAGATTGAATCACGACAGAGGAAATTTATTTTAATTTGCATTGGGTAGCCGAGCCATCCAAATATATCAATGTTGTCCCATGCTTCTTTTTCGTCACCGCGCGGTGGATAAAAGTTTATTCGCACCTTATGATAATAGTTTCCATATAAATCCGGGTAAAGTTCTGGTTGCAAAATATACTCAAGAACACCGAGTTTACTAACTTCTTTTGTCTTGAAGGACTCTGGATCATCTAAAACCTCACCATCGCGATTTCCGAGTATATTAGCGGAGAACCAGCCTGTGAGTCCGAGCATTCTTGCTTTAAGCATTGGGGCTATCACAGTTTTGACAAGAGTTTGTCCGGTTTTGAAATCTTTTCCAGCAATTGGAACTCCCATCTCTTTAGCGAATTGAATAAGTGCTGGTATATCAGCGGAGAGGTTAGGGGCGCCGTTTGCATAAGGAACGCCTTCAGCGATAGCAGCATAAGCATAAATCATGCTTGGTGCAATTGCGTCGTCATTTTTCTTCATCGCCTCTTCGAACTTTTCAAGGGTCTGATGCACTTCAGCGGGTTCCATGTAAACTTCCGTACTACCACACCAAATCATAACAAGACGGTCGCAGTTATTTTTCTGCTTAAACTCTCTTATATCTTCTCTAAGCATTTGAGCAAGTTCAAATTTATCTTTTGCTTTTTTTACATTTGGTCCATCCAGTTTTCTGACATATTTTTTATCAAAGACAGCTTTCATTGGTTTAATTTGCTCAAGTTCATCTTTTACAAGGTCGAGATGTTCTTTTCTTAAAACGCCAGCTTTTAATGCGGATTCATATGCGTTATCCTCAAAGATGTCCCATCCGCCAAATACGAGATCGTTTAGGTCAGCGAGAGGGACAAATTCTTTAATTTTTGGGAATCTTCTCTCAGTTCTTTTGCCAAGTCGAATTGTTCCCATTTGTGTAAGTGAGCCGATTGGCAAAGCTAAGCCTTTACGAACGAGCAATGTTCCAGCAATGAAAGTGGTTGCAACAGCTCCGAGCCCAGGTAAAAGCACGCCAAGTTTTCCAACGGGTTCTTTTATTTCCGCGCCAGATTTTGTCCTTATCATTCTTCCACCTCCTTATTTTGTGTTACAAGTTCAGGTTGATTTTCGAATAGTTCAATCTCTTTTGATTTTTTCCATACATGATAAAGTCGTTGAAATGCAGTTATGTTCGTTAAAAGAGCCATTATGTAAATTGCAATTGAAAGAGGCATAGGCGGATAAGCTGGGAGGTCAAAATTAAATTTATCAAGCGCATAATCAAAGGATCTCACAAAATAATCATGGAGAAAGTAAAACACCGAACTAAATCCAAGCAAAACTATTCTCTCAGCTCTTCTCATAAGTCCAACATTGCAATCAAAACCAAGCCCTTCTGCTCTTGCCCTTATATAGCTTACCATCATTGAACCACCAATTGCGAAAACCGCAGCAACAGATGTGATGTAAAAATTATACTTTATCAAATAAACCCCAATTCCAAAGAACACAATTACTTCCGCATATCTATCAAGTGTAGAATCATAAAGCGCCCCAAACTTTGTCACTCTATTTTTTAGCCTTGCGATCTTTCCATCAATTGTGTCAAATATTCCGCTTAACAATGTTAAAATACCTGCAATTATAAATTTACCCACCGCAAAAAAATATCCTGCAACGATGCTGATGATAAGAGCAAGCGTGGTTAAAAAATTCGGATTTAAATTTAAGTGTGAGACCAATCTCAGAATTTTTTCTATTGAATTAAGGTATAAAGTTTCAACTCTTTTGGGTATTAGGTTTACGGGCATAAAATATTCTGTTAATTTTTCTTCAGTGCAATAAGTGTGTTTTCGTCGGTATAAGTTATTTGTTCTGGGTCATAATATTTGAGCAAATTTTGCTTGAAGAGTTTAACTGCATGTTCATACTCTTCATCATCGTAAAGATAAAAAGTAGAATAATGTTTTGCAAATGCTTTTTTAAGAAGCTCTCCCATAGTTGATATGCGCGGATATTCAAATTCAATATAGCTTACAAGTTCAAATTTTTTTAATCTTTTAAGTCGTTTAATCAAATCATCTTCCCAGAGTAAACGATGTTCCTTATCTGAGAAATTTGGGAAAAATTGACCCCAAATTGATCTGCGATTTTGTTCCTGCGTTCGAGTGTAAATGAAAAGGAAACCCTTGGGCTTTAAAACCCTCTGTACCTCGTGAATAAATTTTTGAAAGTCAAAATGATGGATGGCGTTGAAAACTGTTAGCACCTCAATTTCTTGGTCTTTTAAAGGCAAGTTTTCGGCGGATGAGTTTATAAAATGTGCATTATAACCCATAAGGTATGATTGCGCCATCGAGAGCATCTCAAAACTCATATCAATTAAAATGGCATTAACCATTTCGGGTTTAAGAATTTTAATTAAAAACTCCGTGTATCTTCCGGTTCCAGCCCCTATGTCTGCAATTTTTATTGGCTTCTTTAGCTTTTTATGCTTTACCAGGATATCTCGTATTGCTAAAATTGGTTCGGGATCAAGGGTTCTAACACGCCGATATATAGGTGCAATTTTGGCAAAGTGTTGAGATATATTTAGTTTCTTCATCGCCCATCTCCTTTTTATTTTCCTGAAATCACAATTACAAATTCACCTTTTATTTTATCGGGCGTTAACTTGTTTAAAACTTCAGATATCCTGCCTCTGAAAACTTCTTCGTGAACCTTTGTTAACTCCTTAGCTATGGTTATTTCTCTATCTCCGAAGATCTCAAGAATTTCATTTAGCGTCTTTAAAAGTCTATGTGGCGATTCGTATAAAATTATCGTTCTCTCCTCTTGGGCTAATTTTTGAAGTTTTGTTTTTCTTCCTTTTTTATGGGGCAAAAAGCCAACGAAGACAAACTCATCCATAGGCAGTCCGCTTACAACAAGTGCACTGACAAATGCTGTTGGTCCAGGTATCGGAATTACTTGTATATTTTCCTCAATTGCCCTTCTGATCAAGATGTATCCGGGATCGGATATACCGGGTGTTCCCGAATCAGAAACAAGAGCGATATTTTTTCCTGATTTAAGGTGAGAGATTAATTCCTCTGTTCTTTGCCTCTCGTTATAATTATAATAACTTACAAGTTTTTTTGCAATATTAAACTTTTCAAGCAAGATGAGGGTGCGCCTTGTATCTTCGCATGCGATTAAGTCGACGCTTTTCAATACCTCCACTGCTCTAAACGTTATATCGTCAAGATTTCCGATTGGCGTTGAAACGACATAAAGTTTACCTGCCATCAATAAATTACAAGCTTTGCTTTTGTTATTAAGATATACAAAGGCTGGAATTATCACAAATGTTAAGTTGAATGGTTGTATACGCTTGAAAGCTGAGTTTTGAAAAATAATTTAAAGTTTTTAAAATTCTTTTGTGCGAGTTCAAATCCATGCAAAATGAAAAAATGGACAAGTTCAAACTTGTTTCAAAATATAAACCCACTGGAGATCAACCCAAGGCGATAAAGGAACTCACAGATGGCGTTTTGCGCGGTGTAAAGTATCAAACTCTTTTAGGTGTCACAGGAAGCGGTAAAACATTTACGCTTGCCCATGTGATTGCGAATGTAAACAAACCGACGCTTGTTATTTCACATAATAAAACCCTTGCATCTCAACTTTATGGCGAGTTTAAAGCTTTTTTTCCTGAGAACGCAGTTGAATTTTTCATAAGTTATTATGATTACTACCAACCTGAAGCTTATATCCCGGAGACGGATACTTACATTGAAAAAGATGCTGCTATAAATGATGAAATTGATCGCCTTCGCTTGAAAGCTACGAGCGCATTGCTTTCGGGGAGAAGAGATGTAATAATCGTTGCATCTGTAAGTTGTATTTATAACATTGGTTCCCCCGATGAATACTTGCGTCAAATCGTTACCATAAGAGCAGGTGATAGAATCGACAGAAACTCACTTTTGTATAAACTTATGGATATTCACTATGTTAGAAATGATTTTGAATTCACGCGTGGGACTTTCAGAGTCAGAGGAGATGTTGTCGAAATTTTACCAGCGTATGAAAATGAAGAAGCAGTAAGAATTGAATTTTTCGACGACATGATCGAAAGGATCTCGTATATCGACAGGTTGACTGGGCAAGTCATAGGTAAAACAGATGAGGTTATAATCTATCCAGCCAAATATTTCGTAACCGATAGACCAACCCTTGAGAGAGCGATTAAAAATATAGAGGAAGAGCTTGAACAGAGATTAGCTGAGTTAAGAGCACAAGGTAAATTTCTTGAGGCACAGCGTCTTGAGAGCAGAACCAGGTTTGATATTGAGATGATGAGAGAAATAGGGTATTGCAAAGGTATTGAGAACTATTCGAGGCATCTCACAGGAAGAAAACCTGGTGAAAGACCTTTTACTTTGATCGATTACTTCCCCAAAGATTATCTAATGATCATTGATGAATCCCATGTGACAATTCCTCAAATTCGCGGAATGTATAACGGTGATAGGTCGAGGAAGGAAACTTTAGTTGAGCATGGTTTCAGGCTTCCGTCGGCGCTTGATAATAGACCTTTGAAATTTGAAGAGTTTGAATCTTTGATAAATCAAGTTATATTCGTTAGCGCAACTCCGGGAGATTATGAACTTGAAAAGTGCAAGGGTGTTGTGGTCGAGCAGATAATAAGACCGACGGGACTTTTGGATCCTGAAGTGGTTGTTAAACCGACAAGGAATCAGATTGATGATTTAATCCATGAAATAAGGGAAAGAGTCAAAAGAAAGGAAAGGGTTTTGGTTACAACTTTGACTAAGCAAATGGCGGAAGATCTCGCTGAATTTTTGCGTGGTATCGGGATAAAGGTTAGATATATTCATTCTGATATTGATGCGCTTGAAAGGGTTGAAATTTTAAGGGATTTACGGCTTGGTGATTTTGATGTGCTCGTTGGTGTCAATCTTTTAAGGGAGGGACTTGATCTGCCGGAAGTTTCACTTGTGGCAATTCTCGACGCTGATAAAGAAGGTTTCCTTCGCTCCGAAAGGTCGCTTATTCAAATCGCCGGGAGAACTGCAAGAAATGTTAACGGCAAGGTTATACTTTACGCTGACAGAATTACCAAATCAATGCAAAGGATGATCGATGAGACGAATAGGAGAAGAAAAATTCAAATGGAATATAACGAAAAACATGGAATTAAACCGCAGACCGTTTACAAAACCTTGGAAGATATACTTGCAACGACAATTGTTGCGGATGTTAAGCCGAAATATGAAGTTAAGGAAAAAAGAACGAGCATCTCGATTGTCACCGATATAGGTTTTAAATTTATGACCCAAGAGCAAAGAAAAGAATTGATAGAACAATTAAGGCGTGAGATGATAAAAGCTGCGAAGGATCTTGAATTTGAGAGGGCAGCTGAGATCAGAGACGAAATTCAAAGGCTTATGGGAATGATGAAAAACTAACATTAAAAATAAATTTCCCCTTTTTATGCTAAAGAGATTTATCTTTTTAAGCTTGCTTGTTTTATTCGGCTGTTCAGAAAAACCCAGTATGATACCGAAGTCTTTAGGTAAGTTGAACCTTGACAGATATCTTACTGGGGCTAAGGCTAAAGAGATGATAAATCAAATGCACATAAGCGGGATGGTTGCCGAGGATAAAAATGAAATTGGTTTTTATTCACATGATACGCTTAAGGCGGTGCTTTACATATCAAAATTCAAAAATTCTGAAATTGCAAAACAAAAACTTGAGCAGATGTTAATCAAGATTGCGCATGGGAATACGCCATTTTTCCTGCATAATCAGGTTAATATTCAAAACACAAACATATTTCTTCTTTTCGGTATGGGGCAATCTCATTATGTTTACACTAAAGATGACAAACTAATATGGCTTTCCGTGGACTTCCAAGTGTCCCTTGAGGCATTACATTCATTACTAAAACAAAACTAAAACAAATAGGGTGAAAAACTGTGTATAAGCCACTTTCACAAAGCAATATACCGCAAGCTAAGTTAATAAAACGGGGTAAAGTTCGCGATATTTATGAAGCTGACGGTTATCTTTTGATAGTTGCGACGGATAGGATTTCAGCATTCGATGTGGTGCTTCCGAATCCGATCCCTTACAAAGGTTATGTTTTAAATCAAATTTCTGTTTTTTGGTTTGAATTTTTAAAGGATGTCATCGAAAGCCATTTCATAACGGATGATGTTAATTTGTTTCCCAATGTTTTTCGGGAAAGCTATGAGCAGGTTGTTCATCGTTCGATGCTAGTTAAAAAAGCGAAGCCGTTGCCGGTTGAATGTATTGTCAGAGGTTATATTTCTGGTTCTGCGTGGAAGGATTACAAAAAGAGTGGATTTGTTTGCGGTGTAAAGCTTCCCGAAGGGTTAAGGGAATCTGATAAATTAAATGAACCAATTTTCACTCCATCGACAAAGGCTGAAAGTGGTCACGATGAAAATATCACATTTGAAAGAGTTGTTGATTTGATTGGTAAAGAGCTTGCTGATAAAGTTCGTGATCTAAGCTTGGAAATTTATGCCAAGGCTGAGAAATACGCTCGAGAAAGGGGGATTATTATAGCCGATACGAAGTTTGAGTTCGGGCTTGATGAAAATGATAATTTAATTTTAATTGATGAAGTTTTAACTCCTGATTCATCTCGATTTTGGCCCCTCTCTGAATACGAGCCTGGAAGATCGCAACCATCGTTTGACAAGCAATATGTTCGTGATTATCTTGAATCTTTAAATTGGGACAAACAACCTCCAGCGCCTGAACTACCTGAGGAGGTCATTAAAAAAACCAGTGAGAAATATCTTGAAGCGTATAGACTTTTAACCGGCGAAGACCTATTGAAGAAAATAAAAATTTAAGATGGGCGTCTTTGAGTTTTTAAAAATATTTGCTTTTATTTTTGGTGTTTCAGCACTTGTTGTCTATCTATTACACAAAGCGAGGTTACCGCCCATTATCGGATTTTTAATCTCGGGGATCATAATTGGACCTTATGGAGCCAAGCTTGTTGAAAAGGTTGAAGTAGTTCAAGTTTTTGCCGAAATCGGGGTAATTCTTCTTCTCTTTGTCCTTGGATTGGAGCTTTCCCTGACGAAATTGTTTGAAATGAGACGCTTTTTGCTCATCGCTGGCGGGGCACAGATTATTATGACGGCGTTTTTATTCACAATTTTGTCTTTATTTTTCTTCGAGTTAAATCTTTCCATTTTTATAGGCTTAATAGTTGCTTTAAGTAGCACCGCTATAGTTTTGAAATATCTGTTTGATAGTGGCGAAGTTGACTCACCGCACGGAAGGGTTACAACTGGCATCACGATATTTCAAGATTTGGTCGCAATTTTTATAACACCTTTTATCCCTTTATTTCTAAGTGGCAATTTTAATCCGACTAATTTTCTGATCAAGCTTCTTAATTCATCTTTGATATTGATCATTCTTGTTTGGGCTTCAAGAAAGTTTGTTCCACCTCTTTTATTTTTGATAGCGAAGTCAAGGATACGAGACCTGTTCATAATTTCGGTTTTATTTCTCTGTTTTAGCGTTGCATTGGTAATATCTGAGCTTGGTTTTTCGCTTGCCTTTGGTGCCTTTATTGCTGGACTTTTAATATCTGAATCTGAATATTCACATCAAGTTACCGCTGATATAATCCCATTTAGAGAAAGTTTAATGGCGATATTTTTTGTTTCAATTGGTATGCTTTTAAATGTTAACTTTCTGATGAAGAATTTGGGGATTATTGTTCTGGTTTCACTTTTAATAATATTGATAAAACCCATTGGAACAGTTTTAGGAGTTCTTATCAGCGGTGGAGCCATTAAAACTGCGTTTATTTCGGGTATTCTTCTGGCTCCGATAAGTGAGTTCTCCTTTGTTTTGATTTTACTTGGCAAGAAAGTTGGTTTGGTCGATGATAGGATATATCAGTTTTTCATAGCATCTTCTGTTATAACGATGGCCCTATCACCGATTTTATTTATGTATATGCATAAGCTCGCTACAATTGTGGGAAATTATGTTAAAGTTAGGGATGAGAGTTGGGAGAAGCTTGAGGGAGGGGATGAACTTAGGGACCATGTTATAATAGTTGGATTTGGGTTAACCGGTAAAAGTGTTGCCAGAGTTTTGAAGGGGATTGGGATTCCTTATGTAGTTATCGAACTTAACATTTTAACGGTGAAGAAAATGCGAGAGATCGGTGAGCTTATTTTCCACGGCGACGCTACAAGTCCAGATGTTTTGAAAAAAGCTGGGATTGAAAGGGCAAAATTAATGATAATCGCAATTTCCGATCCTGTTTCAACCAGAAGAATGGTTTCTATCGCTCGCTCTTTAAACAGTCATATTTATATAATCGCGAGAACAAGATATATAGCGGAGGTTGAGGAACTGCAAAAATTAGGTGCGAATGAGGTCATACCTGAGGAATTTGAAATATCGGTTGAAATTGCAAACCGTGTTTTAAATTATTTTAAATTTCCGTTGAATTTAACGAAGGAATATGTAAGCAAGTTAAAGGAAGGCAGTTATGAGCTATTCAGGCGAGATGATGTGTCATTTAATAAATTTGTGCAAAGCTTGGACCTTTCAAAAGATTTATCGGATCATCTGAAGCGTGTTGAAATTGAGACCTATTGGGTTAAATCAAGCTCAAAGGCAAGGCAAACATCGATCGGTGAGATAGATCTAAGAAGGCGCACCGGAGCTACAGTTCTCATCGTCAAACGAGGTGAGAAAATTTTCACAAATCCGTCGGCTGATTTTAAGTTTGAGGTTGGGGATTTGGTGGTTTTAATGGGTGAGCGTGATAAAATTGAAAAAGCAATTCAATTGCTTGATGATGGGGAAGCTTAACAGGAAGGGCATAAAAGTTTATATGATTGTGTTATTATGCGTCATCATTTTTGATTTTTTAATTATATCTCCTGTAGTTTTTTCAAACTTTGGAATGAATAAATTCTCGGAAGCTGTTTATCTGTTTTTTAAACCATTGTGTCATCAAAAGGACTTTAAAAGTTTTCACATCAATGATGTAAAGTTTGCCGTTTGCTCGAGATGTAGTTCGATTTATTTGGGTGTTTTATTTGGTGTTTTTCTTATGCCTATCTTCATAAATAAAAAAATTCTCGATAAATCGAATCTTTTGCTTATATTTGCTTTGATACCATCGTTTTTCGAATTCTTGTATGAAAAATTTTTTGGAGTAGAAATTTTAACAGCAAAAGTTTTATCTTCACTTTGGCTTGGGGGAATAGCTGGGCTGATTTTATCATCTCAAATCATTGATATGTTCTCCGATCAAGGATAAAACTTTTGACATTTGCATTTGTCTTGCTTATCTTTAATTTAGAAAAAAAGATTAGCGACTATGGATGTCAGAATAATTCGTCAACTTGAAGAGATTGTTGGAAGAGAGAATGTTTTAACCTCGATAGAGAACAGAATAACTTACTCTTACGACGCAACGCCGACATTTGCAAGTTTACCTGATGCTATTGTAATTCCACAAACTCCAGAGCAAATATCGAAAATTTTAAAACTTGCAAATGAAGAAAATTTTATCGTTGTCCCGCGGGGTTCTGGGACCAGTTTAAGTGCCGGGGTTGTGCCTTTGCCTAATTCTATTGTTTTGCTGATGAACAGATGGAGGAAAATTCTTGAGATCGATAGGGAAAATTTAACGGCGTTGGTTGAACCTGGGGTTATAACTGCGCAACTCCATCAAGAGGTTGAAAAATATGGATTATTTTATCCGCCTGATCCAGGGAGTATGACGATTTCAACGATAGGGGGAAATGTTGCTGAAAACGCTGGCGGTTTAAGGGGTTTAAAATATGGAGTTACAAAAAATTATGTTCTTGGGCTTGAGGTTGTGCTCCCAACGGGAGAGATAATAAATGTCGGCGGTAAAAATGTTAAAGATGTTGCAGGATATAATTTGAAAGATCTTTTAATTGGTTCTGAAGGGACGCTTGGAGTTTTCACAAAAATTTTATTAAAACTTATACCAAAGCCGCAATCTTATAAAACGATGATTGCGTTTTTTAGTTCGTTAAGTGATGCGGGAAAAACTGTAGCTGATATAATTGCAAGCCATATTGTGCCGGCAACGCTTGAATTTCTTGATAACACGACTATAAAATGTGTTGAGGATTATGCTCATCTTGGTTTGCCGATAAACGCTGGGGCTTTACTTTTGATCGAAGTTGATGGACATCCAGCTCAAGTTGAAGAGGAAGTGGAAAAGGTGGAGAGAATTTGTATTAAAAATGGAGCGATTGGTTATAAAATCGCGAAATCTGATGATGAAGCATTGAATCTAAAGACCGCAAGGCGTGCTGCGTTTGCGGCGCTTGCTCGTGTTAAACCGACGACAATACTTGAAGATGCAACTGTTCCAAGAAGTTTCGTGCCCGAGATGGTTGAAAAAGTTCAACAGATAGCAAATAAATATCAAATTATCATTGGGAACTTTGGGCATGCTGGCGATGGAAATCTTCATCCGACGGCATTGACGGATGAAAGAGATAGAGAAGAAATGAAGAGAGTTGAACAAGCTTTTGAAGAAATTTTTGATTACGCTATTAAACTTGGTGGAACAATCACAGGTGAGCATGGGGTTGGTCTTGCGAAGAAAAGATTTCTTGAGAAGCAGTTCAGCAGTGCTGCCATCGATTTTATGAAAAATATTAAGCGGGTTCTTGACCCAAATAATATCTTAAACGCTGGCAAAATTTTTGACTTAAAACCACGGTGCGAAGGACGCCTTCCAACAGCAAA
>JBKBWH010000043.1:0-11277 GCA_046289115.1 Candidatus Kryptonium sp. | reverse complement strand
ATAACGAGCGATAAATATTGTTTAAACTGACTTAAAGTTGGAATTGGCTCTGAATGTTCTGGATCAAAAGCGGTTGACGCTGAAAATCCGATGTCAAATCCAATTAAATGACCCCCAAATTGGACAGCATAGAAAATCCCCCATGCTGAAAAACCAAGCATTAAACCGACCATAACTTCCTTCAAAATCAAGATTATAAAATCGAGCAACCCAGCCGAAAGATTTAATCCCTCAATACCCACTACAAGCAAAAAAATATAACTTAAAAAAATGCTCAACCAGAATTTTAATTGAAAAGGCAAAATAGAATGCCCCAAAATAGGTGAAGCAGAAAGAAAGCTTAAAACTCTGACAAAAATCAAAATAAATGCAAAAAATGTTGAAAGATAAAACTCCATCAAATTACTTCGCTATGTTTGGTATCTGGTTAAATAATTCCCTTGTGAAACTAACCAAAACATCAATTATCCATGGCAAGGCGATAACAGTGACAATCGCTATAACAATAAGTTTGGGGACAAATGTTAATGTCATCTCATTTATTGAGGTTGCCGATTGAAAAATTGAAATTATCAATCCGACGACTGCCGAAGCTACAAGGACAGGGGCTGAAATCAAAAGTGCTGTGAAAAATGTTTCTCTTGCAAGGTGAATTATAAACTGCTCAGTCATTTTAAATTTCCACATAAATTTTTAACGAAAACTTTGAATCAACGACTGAACGACAAGATGCCATCCATCAACTAGGATGAAAAGCAAAACTTTGAACGGAAGCGAGATCATCACAGGCGGAAGCATTATCATTCCCATTGACATTAAAACACTCGCAACAATTAAATCAATCATCAAAAAGGGAACATAAATAAGAAATCCAATTTGGAATGCAATTTTAAGCTCACTGATAGCAAATGCTGGGATGAGCACATAAGTTGGTATTTCATTTTTATTATTTGGTTTTGGAAGATTCGCAAGTGAAACAAAAAGAGCAAGGTCATCTTCACGAACTTGTTTAAACATAAACTCACGAAGTGGTTCTATCGCTTTTTCGTATGCTTCTGCTTGCGTGATCTCATTTTTCAGATATGGTTGCAATGCATCTTTATTAATTTTATCCCAGACGGGGGACATTATAAAAAATGTGAGGAAAAGAGCAAGCCCAACAAGCACCTGGCTTGGTGGCATTTGCTGGACTCCCAACGCTTGTTTTAAAAAATGAAAAACAATGATTATCCTTGTAAATGATGTCGTTAAAATGATTATCGCGGGTGCAAGCGAAAGGATCGTCATCAAAAGCAAAATTTGTAAGGTCACAGCAACATCACCCGAATTCTGCGCCTTCCCAATTTCAACCGTTATCTTCGGAACTGGAAAATTAATTTTCTCAGCCGAGCTTGACTGCGCATTCCCTATTGAAACAGAAAGAATAAAAATTAACGATAACGCAAATTTTCTCATCTTCCCGAATCACTCCCACGCTTTAAATTTAAAAGATTTCCATTTTTGCCATCCCCAAATGAATAAATTTCATCAAGTGCCCGCACAAGTTCAGGTTCATTTATTTCGGTTAAAACACTGAAAGAATTTTCGCTTATCCCCAAAACCAAAATTTTGTTTATAACCTTTACAAGATAGATTGTTTTTCTTGGCTGAATTTGAAACTTCTCGTAGATCTTTATGTTAGCGCCGAAACCCCGAAAACTCGCATTGGGTAAATAAAATTTTTTCATTAGATAGAAAAGCATCGCCATCAAAAGAATTATAAATGAAAAAGATAGAATTAACTTTGCAAAGATGCCGAACATTTTACTTCTTCACATTTTTTAGCCTTTCCTCAACCGCAATAAGATTCGTGATTCTAATGCCAAAATGTTTATCGATTACAACGACCTCCCCTTCGGCAATCTTTTTGCCGTTGACGATGACATCAACCGGTTCACTCGCAAGTTTATCAAGCTCAATTATCGATCCGCGATCAAGTTCAAGTATATCCTTTATTAACATTGATGTTCGTCCAAGTTCAATTGAAACGGGCAGCATAACATCAAATAAAAGTTCAAGTTTACTATTGATAACTTTTTCGGTTTGTAAATTTTGTTCTGGTGTTAATTCTTCAAAATTTTGAAATTCAGCATTTTTAATCTCCTCTTGCCCTGTTGATTTTTCCTTCTCCATGCTTAACCCTCCTCGTTGTTTGCAATTCTTGTTATTTTCACCGCTTTTTTACCGCCAAAGATCCCAGGTTTACCGTAAAGTTTCAATTTGCCAGCAATATAGACCTTAACTTCTGAATCAATGCCCGTGTTAAGTAAGATTATATCTCCAACCTCAAGATTTAACAAATCCGCAAGAGTTACCTCGCTTTGTCCAAGTTCAACGCTTACGGGAATTTTTGTTGTTTTAATTTTTTCAGCTATGTATTTTACATATTCTTCTGGTGTATGCTTCTTAACGCCCATAAATCTCTGAAGCGTCATCTTTGTGAGCGTATCTTCAATCACAAACATAGGATAACATATGGTCATCCTATAATTTTTATTACCAAGCGAAACATTGAACGAAATAACAAGAACGATTTCACTTGATGGCGCGATCTGGACAATGTCGGGATCGCTTTCGTATTTTGCAATTTTAAATTTGAACGATTCAATCATATTCCATGCCTTCTCAAGTTCAGAAATTGAGCGTTCAACTATACCTCTGATCAAATTTTGTTCTATCTGCGTTAAAGCTCTTATAACTTTTTTCTTTCCAAGTTCGGGAATTTCAACACCCCCACCGAGCAACTTCTCAATCAACACAAATGAAAGTTCAAGACCAAGTTCAAAGATAAACTCTCCTTTGTTTTCCCCAGCTGAAAGCGTAAAGATTACGCTTGGTTTTTCAACCGAGAGTATATACTCCGAATAAAAGAGTTGATCAACATTTTCAACTTGAATTGAAACCGGTGTTTGAAGACGACTTGTAAGATAATAACCAAGTGATTCGGCAAAATTTTGATGAAGTGTTTGAAGTGTCCTTATTTGATTTTTTGAAACACGGCTTGGACGACGAAATTCATACGGGACAACTTCTTTTTCTTCCTGCGTTGATATTATCTCCCCGGGGGATTTCCCAGCGCTAAAACCCGCCAGTAAGCTATCTATTTCCTGCTGCGATAAAATTTCCGGCATCCCCACTCATCATTGAATTATAAATTTACTGAAATAAACATTTCTCACCTTCCCATGCGTTAAGATATCATCAACTTTTCTCGCTATCTCTCTTCTTAAATCTTTACGCTTGGAAACATCGCTTAACTCTTCAAGCGTTTTGTTTGAAAGAACATTTATCAAAATATCGTTCACTATAATTTCCTTGCTTTGAATCTCCGCAAACGCTTTATCATTTGTCACCTCTATCCCAACGCTTGTTAATAAATACCTCATTCCCCCAGTTCCAGCTGGATTTACAATCAAATCCTTAACAACAAACAAAAACTCTGGATGTGTGCTGACAAATTCAGATTCGCTAATTTTATACTCATCGGTTGTCTTTTCCGTCGGCACTGGCGATTTCACCTGCTGTTTTTGTGCAATGTTTGAATCTCCCGTCTTTGAATTCAAATCAAGAACAAGAAGGTAAGCAATTATAATTTGCAGAATGATAATTGGGATTGAAACAAGAAAAACTGTTTTCTTAGCACTTTTATGTTTCGTCTCAACTTGATTTTGTGATACCGCCGTTTGCTGCTGAGCCAAAGCCTTATCTGCCATTTTAAACTTGTCTTTGTTTAAACTTTCTCAAATAAATAGAAACAAAGGTTATGCCATTTAATTTTTTGCAAAAGTGAGGGGTTTTTGCGAAATGAACAAAGTAAAAAGATGGCTAATATTGGACATTTGAATAAGATTATTAAACAAAAAAGCCCCAGCAATAAACTGGGGCTTAAAAGTAAACATTAAAACAACTCCACAAAGACTAATAGATTATCTCTTTCCGGGGTTCAGTATCTTAGCATTAGGTCTTGGGTCCTGAGTAGCACGAGCCCAGATTATATACGCTTCCATTGCTTTCATCCGCGGGTCATCTTCCTTGAGAGGCTTGCCCTCCATCGGATTTTCAATGCACCAATTGATCATATCGCGAAGCAAAGCAACCTTCTTCAATTGAATTTGAAACTTCGGATATGTCTCAGGGTGAGTATCCGCTGCATCAGGATGGCACATATCGCATGAAATTCCGTTTGTCCCAAGCGATGGATCATGAAACCATTTGTATCCTTCTTCAATCATTGCCTTCAACTCTCGTTCCCAAATCAAAGAATCCCTTCGTGTAAATTTCGTTGATTGATATTTCTTCTGCTGCTGATATGTTGCCAGAAGCATAGTTGCAACCTCCTGCGCCTTCTCCCTTGACATAACTTCATCTTTTGCAACATCGTTCAAAACAACTTGCGTTTCACCATCACATGCTTTTATAACTTTTTTCTCAGATTTCTTATCACCTTTGCCCTCGATTGCGATTAAATCGCTTTTACCACTTAAAAATGTGCCAACAATAAAAACGAGGATAAACAAGAGAATTTTTTCCCTCATAAAAATTCCTCCTTAAAGTTTTTTATTTTTAAAACGCTGGATCAACTGGGAGTGGTGGAACTTCCTGTTTTCCACCCGATTCAAGATATCTTGCCGTAACTCTCATAGGGTCCCTGCCCCAGAGATTGTAGATTTTATTCGCTTTTCCATTTGCTAAAACATCAACTGTTCCAACACCAACGCCATCAAATTGATCAAATGGATCAGCCCTATTCATTTTAATTGTCAATTTTGGAAGCCCAGTTGGTGCATAAGGCCATGGCCAGGCGGTTGAAAGCATTCCATAAAAGTTTATGTTCCCAATCCTATTAAACACAGGTTGATGCGTATGTCCGTGGATAACGGTGACATTCTTAAATGGTCTTAAAAGCGCTTGAACTTCTTCCGCATCATCTGTCCAGAAATTCCATGGCTTGTAATATTTGTAAAGCGGGGAATGAGAGAATACAACCACTGGGGTATCCTTTGAAACCTTCGCAAGGTCTTGCTTAAGCCATTCAAATTGTTTTCTGCCAACATCTCCATAACCTTTTCCAACTGTGAATGGTTTTCCCTTTGGATTATCAAGCTGAGCCATAAATTTCATTCTCTCCATCGGTGTCATCTTCGTCGCTGTCCAGTAATCATCCACAAGGACGGAATTTAAAACGATGAAATGCACTCCCTTATGATCAAAAGAATAATAGTGATTACCAAACAGTTCAATCCACTTCTCACCAAGATCAAGATACCAATCGTGTTCCCCAACCATCATATAAAGTTTCGCTTTAAGTTCACTTAAAATCTCTTTGCCAAGTTTCAACTCCTCAGCCTGTCCGAGCTGAGCAAGGTCGCCGCCGAATAAAACAAAATCGGGCTGTGGGTCAAGCGCGTTTACATCTTGAACCGCCTTCAAAGCAGCACGGACGAATCTTTCATTAAGCTTCCGCTCATAAAGATGGGTATCTGAAATATAAGCGAATCTGAACTTAACTTCGGTCCCACCACCCTGTTTTGCTTCAACCGCTTCAACAAGCTGGAATGAATGTGGTGGGAATTGATTTTTTGCAAGAGCAACAGCTGCGGAAGCCATCGCAACTTTAAGAAATTGCCTTCGGTCTAATTTCGGAAGAGCCTTGAAGAATTCCTCCCGCTCTTTCAAGTATTGCTCTTCTTTCCTCTCGCTTGGCATTTTGGGCATAAATTTGCACCTCCTTTGTTTATTTGTTCATTTATTTTCGGGGAAATCTTTTGGAAATTCACCTGTTAATGTCTTCAAAAACTCGACAAGATCTTGCTTTTCTTGATCCGTTAAATTAAGAGGACGCATCTCACCCGAAAGATTCGGATTTTCATTTCCACCCCTGTTGTAAAATTCGATCACATCCATAAGCGTTGCCTCACTCCCATCATGCATATAAGGTGCTGTAAGCTCAACATTTCTCAAAGTTGGGGTTTTAAACGCACCAATATCTTTTGGGTTAAGTGTTACAAGAAATCTCCCAAGCTCAGAAAATGCCGGATCAAGTGCAAGCTCGTCAAGTTTTCTTTTATCAAGTTGTCCCTGCTTCGCAAGCCGTTCAGCCTTTCTGGCAAGCTCCGCAAATCCTTCTATGTTCATCGCAACACCAATGTTATGATATTTATGATCCGTGAAGAACGGATTTGAGCGATTGAACTCGTGACATGTTATACATCTGGCTTTACCTTGAAATAATTGCCACCCTCTCTTTGCGGATTCGCTAATGGCATTTTCATCACCAGCAATGAACCTATCAAAAGGTGAATTACCTGTCAATAGTGTTCTTTCAAAGGCAGCGATAGCCTGTGCAACTCTATCAATGGTGATCTCACCCCCGAAAACTTTTTTAAATGCTTCAACATATTCAGGGATGCCCTTTAATTTTTTAACAACAGCATCAAGGTCCGGCATGCCCATTTCAACTGGGTTGATTAACGGCTGCTTCGCTTGTTCTTCAAGCGTTGGGGCTCTTCCATCCCAAAACTGCTCTTCAAAAAACATCGCATTTAAAACCGTTGGAGCATTTCTCGCACCTTTTAATCCCCTAATCCCTTCACTTGTCTTCTTAGCATCCGTAAAGGCAAACTTCGGGTCGTGGCAAGTGGCACAGGAAACTGTATTATCAACAGAAAGACGCTTATCAAAATAAAGCTTCCTCCCAAGTTCAACTTTTCCAGGGGTTATCGGGTTATCTGGCGGAATGAACATCTCCCATAAATCCCTCGGGATACCAAGTGGGATTTTCACTTCATAACTTACTTTTGAAGATGAATTTGCTTGCTTTTCACTGACGAATGTGAAGGATAATAAAAAGGCAATAAATAGTAAAACAAACCAATAAAATTTTTCCAATCTCCGCATGGTCGTTGCTTTTTTATTTTTTCAGCTTTCACCTATTAAGACAACTGAAAATGTAGATTTATTCCAATGATAATTTGCTTTTCCAGCCTATGTTCGATATATTTAATACTGACATACGGGGCCGTAGCTCAGATGGGAGAGCGCCAGAATCGCACTCTGGAGGTCACGGGTTCGAATCCCGTCGGCTCCACATCTCTTTTGAAATTCTCATTTCACTTTTTATATTTACTTCACCTTGTGAAAACTTTTGACAATCGCCAATGCTTGAAAAAATTAAAAAAGAAATCATCAACTCAATTGATTCTTTACTACGGTATGCGTATACAATGACGGGAAATGAAGAAGACGCAAAAGATCTCGTTCAGGAGACTTGCTACAAAGCATTAAAGAATATGGACTCGCTTGACGAAAATTCAAATGTGAAAGCATGGCTTTTTACAATCATGCGAAACCTGTGGTTGAACCAACGAAAAAGAAACTTAACTTTACCTATCTATCTTGATGAAACAATTGAAAGTGTAAGCGATGAATGGAATATAAATCCAGAGGAATTGTTAATTAATAATGAAATGCGTCAATTGCTAATGAAAGCCTTGAACGATTTGCCGGATGCTTATAAAGAAATTCTCATTTTGAGATATTTTGAAGATTTCTCATATAACGAAATTTCAAAAATTCTCAATTGTCCACCTGGAACGGTTATGTCAAGATTAAACAGAGCAAGGGAAAAACTTAAAGAAGAGTTTTTAAAAATTTATGAAAAGAAACAGCGATGATAGATCACAAAACAATTAAAGTCTGGATAAACCTTTACCTTGATGGTGAACTTGCCGGGGATGAACTTGAACAATTTAAACAACATATAAAGGAATGCGCTAAATGCGCAAAAATTTTTAAGCAACAGCGTGACTTTATTGATTCAATAAGGGTTTTGAAAGATGAGATAAACATTGAATTTAGCAATTTTAAAACCGAACTTGTACAGCAAATTGAGAAATTCAAACCGGAAAGAAGGAAAATTTTTATACGGCTTTCCCTTGTTTTTGCGGTTGCAATTTTTTTGATCGGTGTTTTATTGGCTATTTATTTTTACTCACAGCGTATTGATTTGGCAGAAATAGCGGTCGAAAATCACATTAGACAAATCAATGGTCAGCTCCCCCTCGAAATAGAAACATCTTCCGAGGTGGAAATTTCAAATTGGTTTGATAAAAAGTTAAAGTTTAACTTTCGCCTCCCACGCTATCCAGATCCTTCAAATCAACCCTATCGCATAAAGGGAGCACGACTTGTGGCGCTGAACAATGATTACGCTGCGCTTGTGTCATACGAGATGGACGGTCGCCCAATGACTTTACTTGTTGCGCCATCCGAAAGCGCAAGCCCGCATGGAAAAAGAAAGGTTAACTTTAAAGACATTAACTTTTATCTCGATACCAAAGATGGATTCAACATCCTTTCATGGACGGATAAAGGTTTAACATATGCTCTTGTGTTTGATTTTGAAAACTTTGATTGGAAAAAGCCGTGCATCGTCTGCCATAGCTCGGGGGCAAAAGAGATGTAAAAATTTTTATTTTTACATTTGGCATTGCTTCAAAATTTTTAGTAAATTATTAACGCAAAAAAACAAATCTTCAAAAACGACGATGCCTGCACCGAAGGAGATAAAAAGAATTTCTGAAGTCCTCTGGGAAATACCAGAAACATATAAAAAAGGTATGCTCGTACCCGCACGGATTTACGCTACTAAACAACTTCTTGATGCAATGGACGAAGGTGTCTTTGAGCAAGTGACGAATGTTGCCTGTCTGCCCGGGATTCAAAAATACGCTTTATGTATGCCCGATGGACACTGGGGTTATGGCTTCCCGATTGGTGGCGTAGCTGCATTTGATTTCGACGGCGGTGTTATATCACCTGGAGGCATAGGTTTTGATATAAACTGTGGAATGCGCCTTGTAAAGACGAACTTGACACTTGAAGAAGTGAAACCAAAACTTAAAGAACTTGTCGATCTTCTCTTCCAAACTGTCCCAACAGGAGTGGGAGCAACTGGATTTGTTGAGCTGTCAAATTCGCAATTTGATGAAGTGATGGTAAAAGGCGCTCGTTGGTGCGTTGAACACGGCTATGGCTGGAAAGAAGATCTTGAAAGAATTGAAGAACACGGTGCCATAAAAGGAGCTGATCCATCAAAGGTGAGCAAAAAAGCGAGGGAACGCGGAATAGATCAACTTGGAACACTCGGTTCGGGGAATCATTATCTCGAGATACAAGTCGTTGATAAAATTTTTGATCATAATGTTGCAAATAGCTTCGGAATTGAGCAAGAAGGTCAAATCGTCGTTATGATTCATTGCGGTTCAAGGGGTTTCGGACATCAAATAGCAACAGATTATTTAAAAGTTTTTCTTGACGCTATGAAAAAGTATGGCATTCCACTACTTGACAAAGAGCTTGCGTGTGCCCCAATTGATTCACCCGAAGGTAGGGATTACTATTCCGCTATGCTTTGTGCAGCCAATATGGCGTTTGCAAATCGTCAGGTTATCCTCCATAGGGTCAGGGAAGCCTTTGAAAAAGTTTTCAAAAAATCCGCAGAAGAGCTTGAAATGCACCTGATTTATGATGTTGCACATAACATTGCAAAAGCTGAAGAATATGAAATTGATGGAAAAATTAAAAAGCTCCTCGTCCACAGAAAAGGTTCAACTCGTTCATTTGGACCTGGACACCCAGAGCTTGCAGAAATTTACAAAGATACTGGTCAACCTGTGATAATTGGTGGATCAATGGAAACTGGTTCATATCTTCTCGTTGGAACCAAAAGGGCAATGGAAGAAACATTTGGTTCAACCTGCCACGGCAGCGGAAGAACAATGAGCAGGCATAAAGCAAAAAAAGAGATAAATTATAATCAGCTTATCAAACAAATGGAAGAGCGAGGGATATATGTAAGAGCCGCTTCGAAATCCGGACTCGTTGAAGAAGCAGGAGCAGCATATAAAAACATATCAGATGTGATTGAAGCGGTTGATAGAGCTGGTATCTCAAGAAAAGTCGCTGCCCTGAGACCAATCGGCAACATAAAAGGTTAAAAATTCTCTCCAAAAAACATCGTCATCCTCCTTTTGATTTTTAACCCTTTTGATTTAAATTTACAAAAAATCAAAAAACAATTTGAGGTAAGAGACGCACTATGCCCTTAATGACCAAGATGAGAAATAATTTACCGGCGATTCTTTTATCACTTGTAATTCTTTTCCTTTTAACTATCGTCCTCGATTGGGGAATGGATATTACCGGAAGACATCAAGGAAACGAGTTTGCACGCGACCCAATTGGAATAGTTAATGGGGATGAGATAACCTATCAAGAATTTAATCAAGCACTTGAATTTGAAATTGAAAATTTTAAGCAAAGAACTGGAAATGACCCCAATGATTTTATGCTCGAGCAACTCAGAAACCAAATATGGGAGCAACTTGTCGTAAGAAAACTTATTGAACAAGAGATAAAAAAGCTTGGCATAACTGTGACCCCAGAAGAAATAAGTGATTGGGTTTTAAATTCACCAGAAACATTGCCAGAACCAGTTAAAAGAAATTTCGTTGACTCGTTGGGAAATATAGATAGAGTTCTTCTTGAAAGAGCTTTAAAATCAACAACCCCACAAGCAAGGCAATTCTGGATAGAAGTTGAAAATTTCTTGAAAGCACAAAAACTAACGGAAAAACTTCAAAGTCGCCTCCTTGCAAGTGTTCTTGTGAGTGAAGGTGAGATAAAAGAAAGGTTTGAAAAGCAGAACACAAGATATGAAATTAAATATGTCTCGCTTGACCCAAATAAATTTTCAAAAGAGATAAGCGAACCAACGGATGACGAAATAAAAGAATATTACAGAAATCACCAAGATGAATTCAGAATTCAAGAAACAAGACGGTTAAAATATGTTATCTTCTCTGATGCGCCCTCCCCAGAAGATACCGCATCTGTTTTGAGGGAATTGGAAAACTTTAAACAACAGGCAATACAAGGAGCTGACTTTGTTGAACTTGTAAAGAATTATTCAGAAACACCTTACTCAGATGTATTCTTCAAACATGGAGAACTTTTACCCGAAATTGAAAATGAAATATGGGATAAGAAAGTTGGTGAAATTGTTGGACCATTGAGATTAAGCGATGGTATTCATCTTATAAAAATTCTTGATGAATCAAAATTTGGAACAAAAGAATATCCACCATATCACATATTTATAAAGTCACTTTACGAACTTCAAAAAGAAGATATTCTGTTTGAATATCATCCGCCTGAACTACTCCCAGACAGTGAGGT
>JBKBWH010000042.1:0-11313 GCA_046289115.1 Candidatus Kryptonium sp. | reverse complement strand
AGACGAGCGACCATGGTACCTCAAGATTATCTATCCATACGCTTACTTGAACATTTTCTCCGTCTGGTAAATAGATATCTTCAACTTCTTGGGGTTTTTGCCCGACGATTTGAAAACAGGAGACTAAAATTGTAAGAATCGCAAGGGGAGATAAAAGTTTCGCTTTCATCGCAGATTCTCTTTTTTGATTTTCTTTTTTAAAGATGAGAAAAAATTTTGGGAAAACAAAGCATTTTATCAAAAATTTGCTTGACTTTAGTTTGAAAAATCTTTATCTTCAAATTGAACGAAAATAAAATTTGTTTTGCCATGAAATTAATCTACAAACTCACTTTCATTTTGCTCCTTCCAACGCTTCTGCTCTCACAAGAGCAATGGGCATATAAAAAATCAATTGAATTTCCTCCATCTGATACTGCACATGTTAGACCATTTTTGTGTGCTGTTGACGCGAGTGGTAATTTATGGGTTATATCTTCAACTGCAACGGATACATCAGCTCACAATGCATTGTGGAAGGCAGGTCCAAATGATGATGTTTTTACGCTTGTTTATGATTATACGGCAAGATATGATACAGCAAATGTTCATTCACTTCGCGGTATAACGACAATTCAAAACGATGTGCTTGTTATTTTCAGACAGCCTGCTTCAGTAAATCCAGCGGGTGTCTCTGGGCTTGATTATTTTAAGAATGGAGATCCACAGCAGAAAGTTAGATATGGGTTTGGTTTTGGGCAGGGTGGTTATGGGACATTTATATTTGGTTTGAGCGCAACGAAGGATAGTTTTGTTTACGCTGGGACAACATATCAAGCAGGAAACCCAGGTCCAACTCCAAGAGTTTATAACTTCACAAGTGACACAATTAAAAATTCGGCTGGAACGGCAGCTCCTGCTGCTTATATCCCACCACCGTTTTACTCAAGCTGTCCGGGTGGGTACTCTGCCAGTGGTGCTGATGTAATTCGCGATATTGCAGTTATACCTGATGGAGATTACAATAATCCGAACACTCCATTTTTCACATCAAGAAATAGTTCAGAAGATAACCCAACGGCGGGGAATGTTGCAATCTGGATGGGCGGAACACAAGTTGAACCTAAGGATTACAGAGGACAAGCCCTCACTGATTTTGCTGGTTTTTTGGCGCTTGGTAGGTTTGTTCCATCGGGAATTTATGCTGATAAAAAAGGGAGGTTATGGGTTTGTAGACCTGATTCGGGATTTCAAACTGTAAAGGCTTTTGAAGTCTCTGGAAATTTTGCTATGGAAGTTTTAACGCTCGAGGGAGCGCCGTTTGAAGCGCCTTGCGATGTTGCCTTGAGCCCTGATGAGTCAAGGGCATATGTAATTGATATGTTTGCAAGAAAAGCTTTCATCTTTGAGAAGGCAACTTCTGTGTCTAAGGCAGGTGAAATTCCCCGAGGTTTTGAAATTTATCAAAACTATCCAAATCCGTTTAATTCATCAACCGCGATTGTTTATGAAATTCCAAGTGATGGCTTTGTGAAGATCAATGTTTACAACTCACTTGGTCAAATTGTTGCTTCACTTGTTAATTCAGTTCAAGGTGCTGGGAAGCATATTGCAAGTTTTAATGCAGGGGATTTGCCGAGCGGTGTTTATTACTATCAGCTTGAATTTGATAATTTAAAGTCGCCGATGAAAAAGATGGTCTTAATAAAATAGTTTTTAAAGCCATGAGGCTACCGAAAGTTATAGTTTTGTTCATTGTATCTTTTTCGATTTTATTTTCGCAAACTCCGAAAGGGAAAATTTTTGGTAAGATCACAGATAAAACAACGGGCGAGCCACTTGTAGGAGCAAATGTTTTAATTGAGGGAACGACGATGGGAGCTGCAGCAAATCTTGATGGTGAGTATTTTATCATAAATGTTCCACCGGGACGATATAATTTGATAGCAAGTATGGTTGGGTATAAAAAGATGATTGTAAAAGATATTGTTGTCTATGTTGACAGGACTACGACTGTTAACTTTCAACTTGAGCCGACGGCGATAGAAGTTGAGCCAGTGATAGTAGAGGCTAAAAGACCCATCATAGAAAAAGATAAGACATCGACCTCTGTAAATATAGAGTCTCGGGAAATTGAAAGCGCGCCGATTGAAGGTTTAAAGCAAATTCTTGAATTAACAGCTGGTATAATTCAAAATCCGAACGGAACTTATAGCATTCGCGGTGGTGGATCTTATGAATTGAACTTTATGATAAATGGGGTTGAGCAAATGACTACAAATACTGGTGTTCCCGGATATAGCTTCGCATGGGATAAGTCAAATAATTCGTGGAAGTATGATTATAATCCGCTTGCAGTTGCACAGATGGAGATAATTTCGGGTGGGTTCAGCGCTGAGTATGGAAATGCTCAATCAGGTGTTGTTAAGGTTGTGACAAAAGAGGGAGGTCCCAAATTATCGGGTGAATTTCGTTTTGAGTATAGACCGCCGGGGCAATATCATTGGGGACCTTATTTGTATGGACCTGAGACTGTTGAATGGCAAAAATGGGGAACTTTGGAGAGATGGAGGCAAACATATCCTGATTCGTCAGATGAATGGATTTACAAGATGTGGCGTAAATGGGTTGAAAATCATTCGCCAAATCCAGATGGGGGTCCGAATCCACTTGGTGTTTATGATTATAGAAAACTTTCTTATAGGAGATTTTTAATTGGCTTTGGAGGTCCCCTTGGCTCAAGCCCCGAAGCGTTGAGATTTTTCTTATCCGCTGAATATAGAGAGAAACCGACAAGAATACCTACAATTGAAAGGGTTCAAATATATCAAAACTATACCTTAACTTTATCTTGGAATCCAGTCCCGAAGCATAAGTTTAAACTTATGGCTCTATATCAATACTATCGTGGTGGGTTGTTCTCTGGTTCGGATGATATTCGCTGGGCTGGAAGGGACGGGGCGTGGAAATATGTTCTTGTTACTGATTCACCAAGGGACGAGATAACGACCACGCAAAGTTTTACTTGGACATATGCGATAAATCCGCAGTCATTTTTTGAATTGACGGCGTATCACTCAAGGGAAAGATATGTTGTTTTAGTCTTGCCTGTGCCTCAAAGACCAAGTTATTTAAGAGATGATGTGTGGTCGATCCCGCCAGGACCTTGGGATGAAGGTTATAGAACTGTTTATTCATTTACGACGCTTTACGGGCAAGATGCAAGGACTGATGCTTGGAGCGTCTACGGTGATTATACAAATCAGATAACGCCGAGATTTCAATTAAAGGCTGGTTTTAAACTGAATTACTGGGATACATATTACAGCGCAGTTTCAAGCTTCGCAGCAAATGCTTTTATCTCAAGGACTGGTTATGCGGAGTATTATAAAGCATATCCTTATTATCTCGCTGGTTATGTTCAAAGCAGATTTGAATACGAAGGGATGGTTGCCAATATTGGTGTTAGGGCTGATGGTTACAATTTTAACACAGAAATTCCATATGATAGATTTAATCCATTTTATCCAGCTCTTGGTGCCAAATCAATTGGTGATCCAAGGACAAAACGCACAAGGGGTCATTTTAAAATTTCTCCAAGGTTTGGGATCTCATTTCCAATAAGCGAAAATACTGCTTTTAGGTTACAATATGGACATTTTTATTCGATGCCGGTATTTAAAGAAGCATTGATGAAGACAACCGAGCTCGGTTGGATAGCTTATGGTAACGGAAACCTTGGACCGAAACAAACGATAAGTTATGAATTCGGCTTACAACATAGTTATAAAAATACGCATAGGATTGACATCGTCGCTTATTACAATGATAGGGTCAAGCAAGTTGGCACTTTATACATTTATGCCCCAAGTGCGGGCATAAGAAGAAACAAGAGATATTTAACCTATGAAAATAATTCCTATGGCGCATCAAAAGGAATTGAAATAACGGTTGATAAAGTTTCCCCTGGAAGATGGGGATATAGGTTGACATATAGCTTATCGAGAACTACATTTGGATATTATGGACCTCGAGCTATATGGTCAGATGATCCGAATGACCCGAGAAATTATCAGGAGAGAAATCAAGCGAATGATTTCTTGTCTTATGATGATAGAACTCATACATTTAGAGCGCTCGTAAATTATAGCGTTGAAAAAGGTGGAGGGGTTGAAATTTTAGGGATCAAACCGTTTTCAGATTTTAACATAAGTTTAACATATACTGCTCAAAGTGGGACACCATTTACCTATGTGACGAGTTACGATGAATTTAAAGATGTGGTGAACAATCGCCGTTATCCGCTTGAAGCAAAGTTTGATCTCAACTTGACAAAAAGAATATATTTCGGAGGTCGAAGTTTATTAATTGGTGTTAGAGTGATGAACTTGTTTAACAATAAATGGCTCACGCCTATTTCGTCGCAGGATGACTTGAGAGATTGGGTTGAAAGGAATATAACTGTAGATATGTTGAAGCCGGGCGAGGATCCGTTAAACCCAAGGGCAAGTTATAAATTTAACTACTTTACAACATATCGAAATGTTCCGCGGGAGATTTACTTTACGATTGGCTTTGGCTTTTAAAATAAAGTTTACCTCAAGATGAGATTAAAAATTTTGTTTTTTCTCCTTCTGAGCACATCATTTTTATCAGCTCAAGTTTCAGCCCCACTTCTTTACTTTAAAAGAGGAATGTTATGGGAGTCATTTTATTATGGAAAAATTTGCCCACCTTTTAACAATTGGCAGAGGATAAATTACGGCATGGATTGGCCTGGATTTGATCCCGAATGGATTGGTGCGGATATTGGTGGTCCAGCTTCACATCTTGTCTCTGGTGGTTTAATAATTGCCGGGCTTGACTCGACTGGAAAAGTTATCGCTGCGGAGGATTGGGCATTATATGCCGGAACCGTTTCGCCAGAACCAGGTGCAAAGTATATCGTCAGAAAACATCATAAAATCGAAAATCACTGGCAAGTCAATTTTTCCGGTCCTGAGGAAATTATTGAAAGCGTGTGGGAATATAACCCAAATTATCAACCTCAATATCAGGGTGATAAACCACTGCCTATAAGAGTTGAAAGAAAGGCTATGCAGTGGAGCGGCTCTCAAGCAGATGAAAACTATATAATAATCGAGTATGTGATAAAAAATATAAGTAATGAACTCTCACCTGGTGATAAATTTGGTCTTTATAACGCCACTATTTACAAAATGTATGTTCTCTTCACCTATGCTTTTTCAATAAACTCGCGAGCGTGGAGGATATTGTTTTATCCGCAATATAGCGAAGGGGCGAGAAATAATCGTTTCTTTTTCGTTCCAACCGAGAGATTGCTTTTCGGCTACGCTGATGATTTCCCTGCAACTACGGGAAGAAATGAAAAATATGGTTATTACAGCGAGGGCGGTCCACAAAGAAAAGGCGAATGGCTTGCGCCGGGATATCCGGGCTTGAAGTTTATCTACATTTCACCGGATAGCTCTGGAAGGGCAAATAGAATAAATGGTTACGCTTGGTCTGCAGCTGACGACAGAATTGACCTTTATGGACCGTTTGGAACTGCAGGCATTGGACTTGAGGGAAGATATGCAATCTGTAAAGATCCAAAAAACGCCTCATCTCCAGTTGTTTCTCCTGGTGATCCGTTGTGGGCAACCCGAAGGATGTGGTCTCTTGTTTCACTGGGACCTTGGACATTGAAACCTGGGGATACGATAAAAATTGTAACGGCGGAAGTTATAGGTGGAATTTCTTATAGGGAAGCAGTAGATCCAAATACACTTGCATCGACGGTTGGGAGCAAAGGATACAGTGAACTTCTAAAAAATGCCCGTCGAGCGCAGTTCAATTATGAGAATGGATATAATGTTCCAGATCCACCTCCCGCGCCGAATTTTACGGTGCGACTTTTTGATGAAAAAGAAGGTGTAATTGCTAATGTGGTTGAATGGTATGATTCGGTTGAAGCTATACCAGATAGAGATTATTCGGGGGACGAAGCTTATGATCTTGTAGGTTATAGAATTTACAGATCGAATTATTTGCCCATTGGACCATGGGAGCTTATTGCAGATATCAAAAAGGGTGATCCACAATTTTATGACCCAATTAAACGCAAGTATAAATTTGTTGACACCAGTGTTACAATTGGATTCAGTTATTATTATTCAATTACGAGCTACGACACAGGGCACGCTTCATGGCCACCAAATCCAAACGCTCGTTTTCCCGAAACTAATTCCAACAGGGTTCCACCGATGGAGAGTTCAATTTTCGCAAATAGAATGGTAATCCCATTTAAAGCAACAATACCAGCTACAAGTGAACTTGATAAAATCCTCGTCGTCCCGAATCCGTTCATTGCAAGGTCTGGCTTTGTTAATCCAAGAGATGTAGATGTGATTCAATTTGTCAATATACCAAGCCCATGTACGATAAGGATTTATACAATACGGGGTGATCTTGTTAAAACAATTCATCACAACGATGGCTCCGGAATAGCCTCGTGGAATCAAGTCACGGATTACGGTCAATATGTTGAAAGCGGAATTTATATCTATCACATTGAAACACCAGATGGAAAGAAAAAAATTGGAAAATTTGCAATAATAAGATAAAAGAATTTGGAGTTTAAAGATGAAAAAATTCGTTGTCGTTTTATTGTTAAGCACTGTATTTGCAATCTCCCAGGATTTTAAAAAAGTTGGAACAACTGGTTATGTTTTTCTTGAAATTCCCGTAAGTGCTAAGTCAAGTGGAATTGGTGACGCTGGGGTTGCATTGTTTTACACCGGAGCCGATGCAATTTTCATTAATCCTGCTCTTACTGGATTTATGTTTAAACGACAATCTGTAAATTTCACCTTCGCTAATTGGCTTGCCGATACAAAACATCAAGCTGGGGCTTATACACTAAAAGTTGGAAATCTTGGTGTCTTCGGGCTTGGTTTAATTCGAATGGATTTTGGAACGATGCAGGGAACTGTAAATGCAAATCCAGACCAGCCCGGAAATTATATAATAACAGAACCGTTTTCGGCAGACGCACTTGCGATTGGAGTTTCTTATGCAAAAATGTTAACAGATAGATTTTCATTTGGTGGATTTGTAAAATATGTAAGGGAAAAGATATGGATTTATAAATCTGATAATTTCGTTTTCGATGTTGGAATCCTTTATTTCACTGGGTTTAAGAGTTTCAGGATAGCTGGAGCAGTTCAAAATTTTGGGGTTGATAGCAAGTATATAGGCGACTCATTTAAGATGCCGTCAATTTTTAAACTTGGCATAGCTGGCGAACTCATAGGCGAACATAACTCACCAACCAGGCTTTCCATTTCGGCTGAAGCTTTACATCCAAGCGATTCGCCAGAAAAGTTAAATTTTGGCTTTGAATATACATACAAAAACTTGTTGAGTTTAAGGGGTGGGTATAAACTAAATTATGATGAAGAGAACTTCACCTTCGGATTTGGGGTAAGTGGGTTAAGCATTGGAATACCCGTTAACCTTGATTTTGCCTACCTTAATTTTAACCGCCTTGGTTCAGTGATAAGGGTTGGCTTGGGCGCCGAATTTTGATTTAAATTTTTAATTTTGCACCTTTGGTATTATAACAAGAAATTGGAGGAAATATCATGGAGATCTTTAAATCAGAGCAGAGGGCTTATTTTAATTTTGATACCTTCAGCCGACAGAAGGAATATCGGGATGTGAATTTAAAATTTGTTGAGAGAACCTTTCCAATTGAACGGGTCTTCTCAGGTGAAGAATTAACTGTGCTTGATGTTGCGTGTGGGACTGGGTTGATAACTTCTATTTTGCTTGACAAGGTGAACGGAAGAAGGTGCAAAATCATTGGCATCGACCCAAATTTTGCATCAATAGAAATAGCAAAAAATAAAGTGAAAGCATTTGGGGAGACGAAAATTGAGTTCTATGAGTGTGTTGCGCAGGATATCCCAAATTTTATCCCTTCAGAAAGTGTTGATGTTGCTTATTTCTGCAACGCAATTCACGAAATTCCAACTGATTCAGGCAAGCAGGAATCCTTAAATGCCATAGCTAAAGTTTTAGAGCCGGGCGGTAAACTCTTTATGAACACTACTTTCACAAAGGAATCCTACACCCCTGACACTGTGAAATTTTGGGGAATGTTAAAACTTATCGCTTTCCAATCACTGGGGAAAAAGCGAAGTAAAGATGTAACACAATTTGAAATTTTATCCGTTGACGATTATAAAAGTAAACTAATGAATGCAGGTTTTAATGTGATTGAAGTTAACAGTGTTAGGGTTGAATTAAGCGAGAGTGCGATGCTTGCAATTTGCCGGTATGATGCATTTATAGAGGGCGTTTTCATTGATATGGAAGATACAGAAAATTTCACACTTGAGCAGAAAAGCAACGCACTTGAATTAGCGGTGAAGACGATTCTGTCTCAGGTTAAGGGGAAAACACCTGAATTTAATCCGTTTGCGCGAAATTGGATTGAATTTTCGTGTGAGAAGGCTTGACAAATCAAAGAGACCTGTTTAAGTTTGTTAATAAGTAAAGCATAGGGAGGTAAGCTTATGCTTTTAAGTATTTTAAAAGCAGAAGCTTCAAGTGAAGGTGGGATTCACCTACCTGTTGATTATAGACCCGGTTTTATGTCAATTATTAAAAGTGCCATCCAAAGCGAAGCCGAGGATCAATATGAACTTATGTTCAACAAGAGATCTGTTAAGCCATATACATTTGCAGTGACATTTGGGGATGAGATAGAAATAATTAAAGACGAAATCTTTTTTACAAAGCCGATAGAGTTTAAATTTAGCTCGTTTGATTTTGCGTATGAGGTTTACATTTATAACTATCTCGTGAAGCACAGAAGATTAAATATTTACCAGCGAAGTTTTGAAGTCTCGTCAATAAGGGTTTTTGATAAGCATGAGATAAGGAAGAACTCAGCTATATTTAGGACCTTCGCTCCTGTTTTGATAAGAAGTCATAAAAATGAAAAACATTATCTTTGTCCTGAGTGTGAAAATTTCGGAGGGGATGAGGATTTTGATGAGGCGTTTAGGTTTAATATAAATGAACTCGCAAGGAATTTGATTGGGATTGATTTTGTCGATGTAGAGTTTAGACCGATAAAGTTGAAAAGGGTTGTTGTCAAGCATATGACGAAATATGGTGATTTAAAATTTCCGGGGTTTGTAGGGGTATTCTATCTCGGAGCGCCTATTGAGGTTTTAAATCTTGTGAACAAAGCGGGGCTCGGTTCAAGAAGAAGCGAGGGTTTTGGGATGGTTGACCTTGTAAGGGAAGTGTAAAATAAATAAACTTAGATCAGCTATGACCATTAAAAGAGGACGAAAGATTACCCTTTACCCATCAAATTGGCTCTATAATGCAGGTGTGGTGGGGTTTTTAAGGGTGTTGGAGTTTGGGGGGGAAGGGAAATCATTCAAATTTAAGGAAGATGGAAGTGTTGAAGTTGAAATCTCTGCGTTAGACGGTTTTGAGATATACTATTTTGAATATGCATCCAAACTCTATTTATTGCAAAGCTTCAATCTAAGAGAGGTTATAAATTTTGCAAAAGGATTAAAAAACAAAGACAACAATAAAATAATAACTAAAATTCAAGAATTGGAAAACGGAATTCAAAGAAGAGTTTTCAATCTTAAAGGAAATAAAAAGTGGAATGCTTTTAGGAAAGAGGTTATGAATATAAAAAATGATTCTATGCGAAAGGTCAAAGAAATCGTGAGAGAGTTGAAGAAGTCGCTAAACACTAAAAAAGAAAGAAGAAAAATAAAGGAAATTGTAGATAATATCAATAAATATTTTGCCGATTTTTGCTCTTCTATTTTTGACTTCAAAGCACAAGCAGATTTTTTGGGACGTTTCTATTTCAATAAGAGAGTAGTTGCAAATCCAAAAGGAGAAAATTTAAAAAGGCCCGAAGATTTTAGAGAAAGATATTTAACCCCAATACTTGAAGTGCTTACCAGAGAAAATGGAGATAGTTTATGCATTTTATGTGGCAAGAGTTATTCGGAAGAAGGTCTTTCAGAACTTAGCGAAGGTGATTTCTCTATTTTAGGTATCAGTAGTAATACTTTTGCTAATTTCTATAATTATTATGCTATGAATGGCGTCTCTTATAGTAGAAAGTGTCATTTATGTCAGCTTATTCTTCTTTGCGCATTTGCCGGCTTTAACCTAAAACCTTGGCAGGTAAGAGAATTAGACGGAACAGATTATATTTTTGTTAATTATCCATCTTTTAAGGAGGCATTTTTAGTTAACAACAATCTTCAAACACTGCTGAACAATTTCCGTCTCGGAATATTTACCGAAAAAATGAATACTTATTTTAAATCATTTGAGTTACTTCTCCAATTGGTCGAAAAGAAGACGCGGTGGCTATTAGAAAATATATATTTCGCTGAGATTAAAGTATCGGCGCGGAAGGATCTAACGAAACCTAAGTTTGTTTACTTTAACATTGATAAAGCTTTTGCCGAAGTTTTTAGTGAGTTTAAACTTGACACGCTTTTAAATAATCTTTCTTTTCCATATGAAATTTATAGAGGCAATCTTGTATATCTTTCTACTGAAACATTAAAAAGATTATTGGAAAAAAGGCCGGTAATCCACATTGCTTTTAAAATGCTTTCAGAAAAATTGAGTGAGAAAAATAGGGATATGTTACCTATATGGAGTTTAATTTTACTGGAATTTTTAATAAATCAAAAAAGGAGGTTAAATATGGATACTAAAACATCGTACGGCATATTAAGGAGCATTCAAGAGGCAGGGAAAACAAGCTTTTCGCTTAGCGAGATTGATCAGGAGAAACGTTTTCATATCTCCCAGAGATTCTTAACTTTAATTAGGGGTGGAAGAAAGGAAGATTTTTATCATGAACTTTTAAGACTTTTTGTCGTATATAAAAAACCTGTCCCAGAAAACCTATTCTCTCTATTAACAGAAAGTGAAGAAATTTCCTTTCAAGAAAAAGCCCTTGCATTCTTAACGGGCTTTATAAATCCTATCGGAGAAGAAACCTCTATGGTTAAAGAAAAAGAAACAAATACAGGGAGGTAAAAAAATGAATAGGAAGGGGTTAACAATAAGTTATATTGTAAAGGCGTTCCCTTGTAACTATGACGAGGGATATGGTAATGTCTCAATAGCTAAAAAAATTCATAGAGGAAGTGGAGAAACATATCTTTTTACTTCCCGCCAAGCACTGAGATATTCTATAGTAAACTGGCTTGTAGAACATGGAATTTGGAAATATGCACAATTGACTCCAGAACAGGGTGTAAA
>JBKBWH010000041.1:0-11428 GCA_046289115.1 Candidatus Kryptonium sp. | reverse complement strand
GTGGTCTGGAGAAAACTTGCTGAGTTAACAAATGACTTGCTTAAAAAGGGAAGTAGGGTTTATGTTGAAGGTCGACTTCAAACTAGAACTTATGAAGATAAAAATGGAATAAGGCGAACTGTGACGGAAATAGTGGCTGATGATGTAATTTTGCTTGAACCGAGGGTGACAACACCTGAAACCGTTCCACAGCAAAAAGCAGCTCCAGCCGAACCAAGTGCTGAGACGGTAATACCGGAGATTCCCGAGGTTTCTGAAGAAATAGAGCAAAACCTTGACTCATCATCTGAACTTGAAACCCCTGATGAATCTGCATCAGAAAAACCAAAGGAAGAAGACGACGAATTACCATTTTAATAAAACCCCGTCTAATCTTTATGATGTCTTACGATGTGATCATTACCCTATTGCTCATCTTTACATTGCTTATACTATCTGGAATTGTTTCCGCATCAGAGGTTTCTTTCTTCTCACTCCCGGTGGGGGCGAAGGAAAAATTTTCAAGAAGCAGGATAAAAGCGCACAAACTTGTCGCAAAGCTTTATGAGCATCCACAAAAATTGCTCATCACAATTTTAATCTCAAATAACTTCATAAATGTTGGGATTGCCCTACTTTCAACGCTTTTTGCCCTGCGGTTGAGCGAAGCACTTAACACTGATCCTGAATATGCTGTTTCAATTAGCATAATAATTGTAACTGCACTTGTTATCTTATTCGGCGAAATCTTCCCAAAATTACTTTCATCTCGAAATCCTGAAAAAGTAGCGGTCATAGTTTCTCCGTTAATAAATCTTTTCTCAATAATTTTTTATCCCCTTGTCGAACTTTTCTTGATCATCACAAATGCTTTCAAAAGAAAAATCCCCATGGCAAAGCCAAACCTTTTAATTGACGAAATTAAACCACTGATTGAACTTGGCGGAAAATATGGCGTTATCAAAAAAGAGGAAGAAGAAATAATTAAAAATTTGCTCCAATTCCCCACCAAAACGGTTAAAGATGTGATGACATCGCGAGTTGATATGGTTGCAATTGAAATTAACACAGAATTAAATCAAATAATCAAGACAATTAAAAAAACAGGGTTCTCAAGGCTTCCCGTATACCAAGAGCAAATTGACAACATCATCGGAATTTTATATGTAAAGGATATAATTCGGTTTCTTAGAAATAGAGCCGCAAGAAAAAAATTTGATATAAAGAAATTTTTAAAGGAACCAATTTTCGTCCCAGAAACTATGAGGCTTGAGACATTGCTTCAAGAATTTAAACAAAAGAAGATGCACATTGCAATCGTGGTTGATGAATTCGGTGGAACTGCAGGTCTTGTGACTTTGCAAGACATAATAACTGAAATTTTTGGCGAAATAGAAAAGGAAAAAGAAAAAAACTTTGAAAAGATTAAAGACAATGAATTCCTACTTGATGCCGGACTATCGATTGAAGAAGTGAATGAATTGCTTGGAATAAATTTAAAAACAACAAAGAGCGATTACGATACAATCGGAGGCTTCATACTCGATGTGACGGGGAAAATTCCAAGGGAAAAAGATGTTATAAATTATGAGAATCTAAAATTTACAATTGAAAAAGTCGAAAATAGAAGGATCAAGAAAATAAGGGTTGAAAAACTAAAAGAGACAGAAGATGGCATTTAAGAAAATATCACATGTCGCGATAGCAGTTAAAAATCTTGATGAAGCAATAAAAACATTCTCAGAGCTTACAGGCATCGAAAATTTCCATATCGAAACAATTGAAGAACAAAAAGTTCGAGTTGCCATTTTCAAAATTGGTGAATCAAGAATTGAACTGACTCAACCAACGACGCCTGATTCCCCCGTTGCAAAATTTATTGAAAAAAGAGGTGAAGGAATACATCATATAGCGTTTGAAGTTGACGACATCCAAGAGGAAATTGATAGAATTAATGAAAAAAATTTCCAACTTATAGATTCAACCCCAAGATACGGAGCAAATAACTCTTTAATTGCATTTATCCATCCGAAATCGGTTAACGGCGTCCTCGTTGAATTGACACAAGAAGAAAAGAAGGAAAGATAAAAATGAACGATGCCAAACAATGATCTTGAAATAAAACTTCAAAACCTCCCGCAGCTTCCAGGCGTTTATCAATTTAAAGATGCAACTGGAAAAGTAATCTATGTCGGAAAAGCTAAAAACCTAAGAAGCAGGGTAAGAAGCTACTTTGTCAAATCACAACCTCAAAACCCAAAACTTACAGCTCTTGTTTCAAAAATTCACGACATTGAAGTTATAGTAACACCATCTGAGGTTGAAGCCCTAATCCTTGAAGCAAACCTTATAAAAAAACTTAAACCGCGATACAATGTAAGCCTGAAAGATGATAAAAGTTATCCATACATTGCCATCACAAATGAACCATTCCCACGGGTTTTCTCAACAAGGAAAATCAAAATGGATGGCACCAGATACTTTGGACCATACACGGATGCCTACTCCCTAAAGCAAACCCTAAAGCTTATAAGAGATGTCTTCATGGTCAGAAGCTGTAAATATTACATCGACGATGAAGTCATTCAGAAAAGAAAAATAAAAGTCTGCCTTGATTATCATATAAAAAAATGCGGTGGTCCATGTGAAGGTCTTGTCTCAAAAGAAGAATATAACAAAATGATTGAGCAAGTCATTCAGCTTATAAATGGGAAAATCGATGATCTTGTCAAATCTTTAAAAGAACAGATGGAAAAGCTTGCAAGTGAATTAAGATTTGAAGAAGCAGCAATTTTAAGAGATAAAATTAAAGCGCTTGAAATTTACACATCAAAACAAAGCGTTGTAAGTATCGAACCGATAGATAGAGATATCTTTGCAATTGCACACGATGACGAAGACGCATGCGCAGTTCTATTTAAGATAAGGGATGGAAAACTTATCGGAAGTCAGCAATTCTTTATGACCGGAGTTGCATACAAAGAAGAAAAAGAAATGATCGAAACCCTCCTAACACAATATTATTTAAACTCTGAGTATGTCCCATCCGAAATTTTAATCCCAGAACAAATTGAAGAAAAAGATTCAATTGAAAAATGGCTTTCCGAGCGAAAGAACTCAAATGTTAAGATAAGAACTCCCGAAAATGAAGATGAATCTCGACTTATGTCGATGTGTAAAATTAACGCGCGATATCATCTTGATGAATACAGAATCCAAAAGATGAAGGCAAAAGAGAAGTTCGCACCAAGTGTTCTAAGAGAACTTCAGAAGGAACTTCACCTTGATAGATTGCCAAGGCGAATTGAGTGCTTTGATATCTCAAACATTCAAGGTTCGGATATCGTCGCCTCCGTTGTCGTCTTTGAAAATGGCAAGCCAAAGAAAAGTGAATATAGAAAATTTAAAATCAAAAGTGTATCGGGAAAGCCAGATGATTTCACAAGCATGGAGGAAGTAATTATGAGACGATACTCGCGAGTTTTAAATGAAGGTGGGAAAATGCCAGATTTAATCCTCATAGATGGGGGCAAAGGTCAATTATCCTCAGCCTTAAAATCACTCGAAAAACTTGGCATAAAAAATCAACCGATAATAGCCCTCGCTAAAAAGTTTGAAGAGATTTATTTCCCAAACCTTGAATCGCCACAGTCTCTCCCAAAATCATCGCCCGCACTTTACTTATTGCAAAGAATTAGAAACGAAGCTCACCGCTTCGCAATCACATTTCATCGCGAGGTGAGAGCAAAACGCATCCTTTCAACCCGACTTCTTGAAGTAAAAGGAATCGGAGAAAAGAAAGCTCAAATCTTACTTTCAAAATTTGGTTCAATCGAAGGAATAAAACAAGCACCAATTGATGAACTTGAAAAAATTCTCGGAAAAACCGTCGCCAGAAATTTGAAAGAGTTCCTTTCAAAGGAAGAATGAAATCAAATTTGACTATTGCGCAAGACTTTTCTAAATTTCCTTTGAAGAATAAATACAAATTTTTTCAAAGTCATGAAGAAAAAACTTGTTCAAATAGTGACGATTTTCGCGTTTGCCCTCTTTTTGACGATTGTCCAACTAAACCACTATTCAACAGCTCAAGAGGTATATCAACTAAAAAGTGCTTTTAAAATTGGGCGTTTGAAATACCGTGGCGGTGGCGATTGGTATAATGACCCATCAGCGGAGATAAATCTTTTAAAATTCATCAAGGAAAACACAAACATCGATGTGATACCAGTTTATGAATTTGTTGACATCGCAAGCGATAACATTTTTTCTTATCCGTTTCTGTTTATGACCGGGCACGGGAATATAAATTTCAACGAAGAAGAAGCCCGAAGGTTAAGAACATATCTTGAAAATGGTGGTTTCCTTTACGCCGATGATGATTACGGCATGGATAAATCTTTCAGGCGCGAGATAAAAAAAGTTTTTCCAGATAAAGAACTTGTTGAATTACCATTTTCATATGGGCTTTTCAATTGCTATTTTAATTTTCCAAACGGAACCCCAAAAACACACGAACACGATAACAAACCTCCGCAGGCGTTCGGAATTTTTCATAACGGGCGACTTGTAGTTCTTTACACCTATGAATCAAACCCAAGCGACGGTTGGGCTGACCCCGATGTCCATCACGATCCCGAAGAAAAAAGGCAGGAAGCTTTAAGGTTCGGAACAAACATAGTTGTGTGGGCGCTGACAAATTAAACTTTAAATGAAGATGAACGAAATTTATTTGCAGATAAAATCAAAACTTGAACGACTCAGAAAATTGCTTGATCTTGAGGAATTAAAAACAAAGTTCTCGCGATGGTTTGTTTCGGCTATACTACTGCTAATTTTAATTGGTTTGCTTGAATCCGAATTTTACTTCACATCCCCAGTTAGAAAATTGATCTTTTATATCGCCATTTTAATTTTCGCATTAAGTTTTTGCGTATATGTTCTACCGTCGATTTTAAAACTCGTTGGACTTTTAAACTCAAGAAGCGATGTTGAATTAGCTAAATTTGTTTGGGGGAAACACCCCGAAATTGGGGATAAACTTTTAGATGCTTTGCAAATTTACGAGCAAAAGTCAAGGTCTAAAAATTTATATTCGGAAGAATTAATTGATTCTGCCTTTTCTCAGCTTGCCAGCGAGGTTTTAAAGATTGAATGGGAAAGGGTTGATAAAACCGAATCAAATAAAAGGATTGTGTCTTCACTTTTAATTTTAGGTGGATTTGTTTTAAGCCTAATTTTTCTGCCCGGATTTGGGAATTCCTTCATCAGAATTTTAAACTACGATAAAAAATTTTTAAAGCCGGAAGATTACATTATCAAAGTTGCACCAGGTGATACGACTATCGCTAAAGGCACAAATATCAAAATAAAAATTCAAGCGATACCACAAAGACCGAATCTGCCAACCCCAAATGAGATAGAGCTTTACCTTGCGCAGGAAGGAGTGAAGAATTTTGAGATCAAAAAGATAAAAGCGGGAAAAACATCATCGCCAGAGTTTGAACATGAAATTTACAATGTCAGAGTGCCACTTGAATATTTTGTCAAAGTTAAAGATTCAAGGACGGAAAAATTTAAAATTGATGTGATAGATAAACCAGTTATAAAACTTTTAAAAGTTCAGCTTCTTTATCCATCTTACACTTCATTTGAGCCAATTTATCTTGAAGATAACGCTGGGGATATAACGGCAATAGCTGGGACAATTGCAAGATTTGAAATTTTATCAAATAAATCGCTTGATTCGGCGAAAATTGTCTTTAGCAATGGCTCTGTTTCAAATCTTAATGTCTCCGAGACAATGGCTAAGGGCAGTGTTAAGCTGAGGCAAAGCGGGACATATCATATAGAGATTAAAAGTAAGGATGGTTTAAAAAACGAACAACCCGTCGAATACAAAATTAACATTATTCAAGATGAGTATCCGAAGGTTCAGATATTAAAACCTGAGAAAAGCGTTGATATTTCAAGGGATATGCAGGTTGGAATTCTTGCAAGAATAAGTGATGACTTTGGATTTACAAAGATGCGACTTGCATATAAGTTGGATTTCTCAAGATATGTTAGACCGTGGGATGCTTTTAAATTTATTGAGATTCCCATTGATAAAAGTTCTAAGGAGCAGGAAGTTCCATATCTTTGGGATTTATCAGAATTTGAACTTGCCCCGGATGATGTTTTAAGTTATTATCTTGAAGTCTTCGACAATGATTTCGTAAGCGGACCAAAATCAGCGCGAACCGAAATTTATACGATAAGATTTCCATCCCTACATGAAATACTTGCACAGGTTGAACAATCTCAAAATGAAATTTACCAAGATGTGAAAGATGTTTTTGAGATGGCAAAGAAATTGCGCAAAGAAATGGATGAAATTGAAAAAGATTTAAAGAAAGGAAATTTAAAACTTGACTGGCAGAGACAGCAACAAATTCAAAACATCGCAAAACAATATCAAGAGCTTCAAAGCAAGATAAAAGAGACGACGCAGAAGCTTCAAAATTTAATCCAAAAAATGGAAGAAAATCGCCTTCTCTCACCCGAGACGCTTGAGAAATATCTTGAACTTCAGAAGTTGCTAAATCAACTTGATATACCAGAGTTAAAGGAGCTGATGAAACGATTTGAGGAAGCAATGCAAAATCTTAACCCTGACCTCATAAGGCAAGCGCTTGAAAAGTTTCAATTTTCGGAGGAAAATTTTAGAAGAAGCATAGAAAGAACGATCAATCTTTTAAAGAGAATTCAAGTGGAGCAAAAACTGAACGAAATTTTAAAACAAACCGAACAAGTTTTGGAGAAACAGGAAGAGTTAAGAAAGAGAACAGCGCAAGCAAACCCTGAAAATAAATCTCAACTTAAGCAATTAAGCGAGGAACAAAAGGATCTAAAGGAAGATATAGAAAAAATCGAGGAAAACCTTGAGAATTTAAAAGAAAGGATGAGCGAGTTTAAGGATGAGATGCCTCTGGATTCGCTTGAAAAAATTTTAAATGAGATGAAAGAGAAAAAGTTTGCTCAGAAATTTGACAAGGCGGGAGAAAAGATAATATCCGGGAATTTAAAGGAGGCAACCCAGATTCAATTTGAGCTTTCAGAAGGGCTTATGCAAATGCAAAGCGGTTTACAATCACTTCAACAGCAATTGATGCAAAATCAACAGCGTCAGATAATTTCAAAGATGCAAAAAATTCAAAAGGACTTGCTCACACTTTCAAAAGAGCAAGAGGAGATAAAGAGCGAAACTCGAAATGCGCCACCAGGCTCTTCAAAACTTCGTGACCTCGCACGTGAACAAATGGATTTACTTTCGGGGCTAAATTCAGTTACAAATGAATTGATTGAACTTTCACAGAAAACATTTGCAATAACCCCAGATATGGGGAGGGAAATTGGTTCAGCTTTAATGAATATGCATCGCGCGCTTGAATCGCTCTCAATGGGAGATAACGCAAACTCTTCAAAATTCCAAACTGAAGCGATGAACTCGCTTAATAAAGCAATAATCCAACTTGGAAATGCAATGCAAGCAATGATGCAGGGTGGAGCTGGGGGTGGATTACAATTTTTGCTTCAGCAATTAAATCAACTTGCAATGCAACAGTTGGGATTAAATCAAGCAACTCAGGAACTAATGCAACAACTTTCACTCCAGCAACAAGCAGAGATGGCAAGGTTAGCAGCTCAACAAGAGTTCATCCGAAAGTCATTACAAGAGCTGATGAAAGAAGCCGAGCTTTCAGGGAATAGAAGTAGAATTCTTGGCGATATGAACAAAATTGCCGAGGAAATGAAGGAAGTTGTAAGCGACCTTGAATCAGGGAATTTAAATGAAGAGACACTTAGAAAGCAGGATAGAATTCTTTCGCGTCTTCTTGATGCCCAGCGTTCAATTCACGAGCGTGATTTTGAAAAACAACGAGAGTCGAGACCTGGACAAAACATAACAAGACAAAGCCCCGCCGAGTTGAAGTTTGAAGAAGAAAAGGAAAAAATCTTTCAAGACCTTTTAAAATCAATTCGCGAAAACTATCACAAGGATTACGAAGCCCTGATAAAAAAGTACTTTGAGCTTCTTCGTTCCCTCCAGCAGTAAAGCGCCTCAATTTGCCACTGATTGAATTTTTGAGACAAATTTACACCTTGAATAGATTTTAAAAGTTATTATCTTGCAATTTTTTGTGATTTGGCACACTTTTTGAATTTTGTTTTGAAAAACAAAATTCAATCCTAAACTTTGCAATGATTGAAATAAGATGGCATGGTCGCGGAGGACAAGGAGCAAAAACGGCAGCAATGTTATTCGCAGAAACAGCAATTGAGGAAGGTAAATTTGCACAGGGATTTCCCGAATACGGTCCAGAAAGAATGGGAGCTCCTGTAAAAGGTTTCACAAGAATTGATGATAAACCGATAAGGATACATAGCGGAATTGAAAATCCACAGGTTGTGGTAGTTCTCGATCAAACGCTGCTTGAGACTATTGATGTGACAGAGGGAATGCCTGATGATGGGATTTTAATCGTCAACACCGAAAAAAGCCCTGAACAAATACGCAAGCAGTTTGGTATAAAGAAAGGTAAAATTTACACTGTAAACGCAACTAAAATAGCTCTTGACACGATAGGCAGACCAATTCCAAACACTGTTATGCTTGGTGCATTGATAAAGGTTACCGGGGTTTTAGACCTTGACACACTTTTGAAAAACATAGTTAAGAAATTCAGCAAAAAGTTTAGTGATAAAGTCGTTGAAGGTAATGTTCAAGCGATAAAAAAAGCATTTGAGGAGGTAAAGGGAGAATGAATGAACTAAAAAAATGGTTCGAGCTTCCGGTTGGAGCCGTAATTGATGAACCGGGAAACGCCGTCAAATATAAAACTGGTTCATGGCGGACATTTAAGCCAGTCCTTGATAAATCAAAATGCAACGATTGTTTGATCTGTTGGATTTACTGTCCTGATAATTCAATAATTGTGCAAGATGGTAAACTTATCGGATTTGATTATGACCATTGTAAAGGTTGTGGAATTTGCGCTGAAGTTTGTCCAGACAAGAGCAAAGCCATAACAATGATTCTCGAACATCAATAATCAAAAAAATTTTTATCTGGAGGTAAAAAATGAAAGTAATGGCTTTAACTGGAAATGAAGCTGTAGCAGAAGCAATGAGACAAATTAATCCCGATGTCGTCGCTGCATATCCAATCACGCCTCAGACGGAATTAATGCATAAGTTTACTGAATTTGTTGCCGATGGACTTGTTGACACTGAAATGGTTCTTGTTGAATCGGAGCATAGCGCATTAAGTGCAACTGTTGGAGCAAGTGCAGCTGGCGCAAGGGCAATGACAGCAACAAGTTCACAAGGGCTCGCATTGATGTGGGAAATTCTTTACATTGCAGCTGGGCTGAGGTTACCAATAGTTATGCCTGTGATAAATAGAGCTTTAAGCGCCCCTATAAACATTCACGGTGATCATTCAGACACAATGGGGGCAAGGGATTCAGGATGGATACAAATTTTTTCAGAAAACGCACAGGAAGCTTACGATAATACCATCATTGCAATAAGAATTGCAGAACATCCAGATATATTTCTTCCAGTAATGGTGACGATGGATGGATTCATAATAAGTCATACCATGGAAAAAGTAGAGGTTCTTGATGACGATGTTGTTAAAAACTTTATAGGTGAGTATAACCCCAAATATAAGCTCCTTGATGTTAAAAATCCCGTGACGATGGGTCCGCTTGACTTACAGGATTATTACTTTGAACATAAAAGGGCACAGGCAGAGGCAATGGAAAATGCGTATAAACTTATAAAAGAGATAGATGAGGAGTATTACAAAATCAGCGGAAGAAGATATTCTTATGTGGAACCTTATGAAATTGACGATGCTGAGATTGTTTTGATTTCGCTTGGATCGACCGCTGGAACGATAAAAGATGCGATAGACGAGCTGAGATTGAAGGGTATAAAAGCAGGAGGATTAAAGATAAGGGTTTACAGACCTTTTCCAAGAGATGAAATAAAAGAATTTCTTTCAAATGCATCAGTGGTCGGCGTGATGGATAGAGCAATTGCTTTCGGCTCACCGTGTGGTCCAGTTTGTCTCGATGTTAAAGCAGCTTTACAGGGGACGAGCCTTTCCAATCTTCCGATTGTAAATTATATCTATGGACTTGGCGGAAGAGATATCACTCCGAAAGATATAATAAAAATTTTCAACGAACTTGAAAAGGTTAAAATTTCGGGTGAGGTTCCGAATCTACCTCGTTATGTTGGGGTGCGCGGTGAAGAAAATTACATTGAACAAAAAGCTAAGTTAAAAATTAAAAATTAACATCGCAGACTAAAATGGCAAATTTAAAAGAGTTATCCCAAAGAACGATAAAATTCACAGCTGGTCATAGAGCATGCGCGGGTTGCTTGCCAGCCGTTGCATTAAGGCAGGTGACTTTATCTGCTGATTATCCAATCGTTGTTGGCTTTGCAACCGGGTGTATGGAGGTCGTCTCAACTATATTCCCTTACACTGCATGGAATGTTCCATATATTCATGTTGCGTTTGAAAATGTCGCAGCGGTCATGAGTGGTGTTGAATCTGCTTATAAAGTATTAAAGAAAAAAGGCAAAATAAGCGAAGAGATAAAATTTATCGCCTTTGGTGGAGATGGTGGAACTTATGATATTGGATTTCAGGCTTTATCTGGAATGGCTGAAAGAGGTCATGATGTGTTATACATTTGCTATAACAATGAAGCTTATATGAATACAGGAATTCAAAGGTCAAGCGCAACACCATTTGGAGCTCAAACATCAACCACCCCGGTTGGCTCAGTTGAATTTGGTAAGAAACAATTTCCAAAAGACCTGACACAAATAATGGCAGCACATGGGGTCCCATATGTTGCCCAAGCTTCTGTGCACAACTGGAAAGATTTAAACATGAAAGTTGAAAAAGCCCTTAAGTTCAAAGGTCCTAAATTTATAAATATACTTGCACCGTGTACGCTTGGTTGGAGATATCCTGCTGAAAAGGGAATTGAAATTGCAAAACTTGCGGTTGAAACCTGCGTTTGGCCAATTTATGAAGTTGAAAATGGAAAGTATAAAATAAATTATAAACCGCGGGAAAAGAAACCAGTTATAGAGTGGCTTAAGTCCCAAGGCAGATTTGCACACCTTTTAAAGCCAGAGTATCAACACTTAGTTGAGGAAATACAGAAAGAAGTTGATAGAAAGTGGACTCATCTTCTTGAATTAGCCGGCGCATAAATGCCCTCCTAAATCAAGGTCGCCGTTGTCTCCCGGCGACCTTTTATTTTTTAGATTTGCCAAAACCGAAATGTAAAATAGATTGCCAAAGGATCTTTGATGCGCATTTTAAGAATACGCTTATCATCGTTAGAGGGTTTTTCTTTAATTTTTTGTAAGATTT
>JBKBWH010000040.1:0-11441 GCA_046289115.1 Candidatus Kryptonium sp. | reverse complement strand
GGTGTCAGCTCTTGTTACACGGCTTTTCCCATATATAATATATTTTTCAGTCCAACTTGGGTTTGCTCCAAAAGTACCCGTTCCTTTTTTCAAATTGACATACATAACCGAGTCATTAATTACAACCAAATCATTCACATATAAGCTGTCAGGCAAAAATACAGCAATAGTATCAAGCGGAATATCAAGTGTATCTTTAGTCCCAAGTTTTGCCACGAGGATATTGTACCTATCTCCATTTGCGATGTAAAGTTTAAAATTATCGCCCGTTCCGACTGCTGCTAATCCTTTCGGTCTGCCGACCAATGAAACAACTCGCTTCAGACTTCCATCCCTTGGATCATATCTGTAAACAGCGTCCCCAGTTGCAGTTCTTGAGACATATACTCTTCCAAGATAATCAATCGTAGCATGGAATACATTATTTGTTCCAAGCACATCTTTTGTAGAAAGTATTAAAGGCTTGCCCTCATCACCCGCAGGAGCGCCGTCCGCTCTGTACCTAATAATTCCATTTCCAATTGGTCCAGCGCTATTCCCAGCATAAATAAATCCAAAATCACGATTTGTCGGATCTCTATTAACGTCAACCCCCCTAGTGTAAATGTTTAAACCCTTTGCGCCTGTATCATCATCGTAAAACATCGTCCAACTTGAATATCCACCCAATTGTTGTGCTTTAACCTCCACAATCCAATTTCCGGTTGGAGCAACGCTTCCATCGTCAAGCGTTCCATCCCAATAAACGCTATGTTCCCCCTGCGTTAGATTATTAACAGTTATTGTCCTCGCATGTGCTGGATTAACATCATGATAAATTTTCACCTCAACAACAGAGGCAGAGTCGTTCAAAGTAAACCATATTAGCACCCCCGTCTTATCTGCAAAGCTTCCATCAAAAGGTGTTTTGCCATCAGGATTTGTAAACCTGATGTTGCTTGCATATACATCAGCAAAGGCTTGATAAATGGGGAAAGAAATTAACAAAATTATGAATGGAAAAATAATTAACTTACGCCACATAATACCTCCTCCGTTTTTATTTAAGTTTTGCTTTAAGATAGAAAATTATTTTTTCAAAGTCAAGCAAAATCACCCGAAGATTACGGCATCTAAAAATTTCTCAATCTCACCCCACAAAATCATTTTTCATTTTTACATCCTTTCAGGTCTTGAAATTCCAAGTATTTTCAGTCCATTTGCAATAACGATTTTTGTTGCTAAACATAATGAAAGCCGAGCAAAGGTCAATTCCATATCATTGCTATTGACAACCCTATGCCTATGGTAAAACCTATGAAAAGCCTCTGCTACTTCATTAAGGTAATTTATAATTTTCAATGGCTCTAAGCTTAAATATGCTACCTCGACTACATCCGGAAATTCACCTAATAGTTTAGCAAGTTCAACCTCCTCCTTCTCACGAAGCAGATCAACATTTGCACTATTTAATTTCTCAACTTCAATACCTGAGTCTTTTGCAAACCTTAATATGCTTGCTATCCTAGCATGTGCATATTGAAGATAATAAACTGGATTTTCTTCAGACTGTTTCTTCGCCAAATTTAGATCAAAATTTAAATGGGCATCTCTACTTCTATTCAAGAAGAAAAACCTTACAACATCTGGACCCACCTCGTCGATTAATTCATCCAATGTGATATAGTTAGCCTTTCGAGTTGACATCTTAACAACTTCGCCATCTTTAACTATCGTGACGAATTGATAAATCAACACTTTGACCTTTGATATGTCATATCCCAAAGCTTGAAGCGCCCTTAATACATCTGGATATTCCGCAATATGATCCGCACCAAAGATATCAATTATTAAATCAAATCCCCTCTTAAACTTCTCAATATGATACGCTATATCTGGCAGCCTATATGTTGGCTCACCAGTGCTTTTAACAAGAACTTTATCTTGTTCCCCACCAAGTTTCGTAGCTCTAAACCACTTCGCACCATCCTTTTCATAGATATAACCAAGTTTTTCAAGTTCTGAAACAACATCCCATATTTTTTTCTCATAAAGCCAATCTTCATTATAGAACACATCAAATTTGATCCCCAATCTTTCCAAAGTTTTCTTTATATCATCAAAAATAACAGACTCACCTTTCTCTTTAAAAATCCTCAAATCGCTTTCGCTTTTAAGTGAATCCCCATGCTCCTCAAACAACAGCTTAGCAATATCTTTTATGTACTCACCTTGATAATATTCCTCAGGATAGTCAATTTTTTCACCAAGCAGTTCAAGATAACGAAGGCGAATTGAATCCGCAAGGATTTTCATCTGCCTGCCCGCATTGTTAAAATAATATTCCCTCGTCACATCATATCCCACCCATTCAAGTATATTTGCAACTGTATCCCCAAGCACAGCATTTCTACCATGTCCAACTGTAAGTGGTCCGGTTGGATTCGCGCTCACAAATTCAACATTTGCCTTTTTCCCCCTCCCAATTGTAAGCCTTCCGAAGCCATCACCCTGATTTAAAATTTCGTAAATTCGCCGAATGTAAAATTTTGAAGCGAGTTTAAAATTTATAAAACCTGGACCAGCAACCTCAACCTTTTCAACCAATTCCGGTTCAAGCTCAAGATTTGCTACAATTTCACCTGCTATTTCCCTTGGGTTTCTTCCAACCCTTTTGGCTATCAACATTGCAATGTTTGTGGCGAAGTCCCCAAATTCTTCTTTCCTTGGTTTATCAAATACGAGTTCAATTCCGTTCATTTGAATTCCAAGCTTATCTAGCGCTGTTTTAAGTTTCTCCCTTAGATATTCCCTCGCTGATGGAAACATTTTCCTTATCGTCTCTCTTTATTTGTTTTAGCCTTTTTCCTCACGCTATCTTCAGTTACATATTCAAACTTCGCATCTCCCCAAAATCTCTCAAGCCCGTAAAACTCTCTGGCTGGCTTCAAGAATACATGCACAACCACATCAACATAATCAATTAAAACCCATGTCAAATTTGTATATCCCTCAATATGCCATGCTCTTATTCCCTTTTTTTCAAGATCTTCAACTATGTGATCAACTATTGCTTTTAACTGAACTGATGATTCCGCTGAGCATATCACAAAAAAATCTGTAATTGTAGTTAATTTTCTCACATCTGCTATTACTATATCCTCTGCTTTTTTCTCAAGGGCAAGTTTCGCTGCACGCTTAGCCAGTGTCTTTGGTCTCAAAAACTTTCTCCATTTTTGTTTTTAAATGGCTTCAACATGATATAATCTCTGCCGATTACAATAGTAAACTCATTGTAATAGTTTGATTTAGATCGAACAATTTTATTTTCATCTATGCCAAGTGCTTTCGCTATTACCTTCGCCGTATCTGGCCATCCAACATGGTCAATAATGAAGCTCTCGTCTACAATTAAATCGTAATTCCCATAATCGATAACATCAAAACCTTTAGTTCTTAGGTACTGCGTTATTTGAAAAGCAACATCTTCAACTCCACATCCATTTAACACATCAATTTGATAAGATGGATTTTCAACACTAATTTCCTCGTCATTTGAAAATTTATGTTTCCCATTTAAAATTTTCAAAAATAAAAAGACTAAAATCGCTGCAAAAATTACCCCCAAACCGAGAAGTATTACCACATTTGAACCCTTCCCTTTCATTCCTGTGGAACAATCTTTAATATCTTAGTGGTTTTTCTATTTTTTAAGTTCTCCAAGTTCATCTCTATTTTTATATACTCTCCGTTCAAATAAAGCCGTGTTTGATTATCATAAAACTGACTCATAATTTGCCCTGATGCTCCCGCTGGTATAACTGAATATAATAAATTTTCCGAAAAATCAACAATTTGACGCATAGATGGACCAAGAACACAATTAAAAGGTTTCAGCAAACTAAAGCCAGCATTGTTAACGGTCGTCCCTGCTCCCCCAATTTCAAATGGGCCAAGATTAAAAATTTTATCAAGCGTTTTTTTCAATCCGAGTGGATGAACAAGTTCAAGTTTATGAACCTTCCCCCAATGCCAGGTCAATATATCATCCCCAAGCAATTTCTTTAAATTATGTATACTTTCCCAAAAACTTTTTCTGATAATTTCATCTCTTGTTTCAACCTTGTCCTCGGTTCTAACATCATCAAACCAAAGCGTATCATTTTCAGTTATCAATTGTTTTAAAATCCTCAAAGGAATGCCAGAATAAAACACAAATTTTTTATAAAGTCCCCGCCCAAGTTCATCTTCAAATGTATTCTTCATCATCTCAACAAGAAAGGCGTTAAAAATCGTGGTCGCTATATCATCGCGGGAAAAATTGTAATTCCACTTTTTTAAATATTCAAGCCCTTCTCTTGCTAAACTTTCTTCAACATCGATGTTTTCAAAAGCGCGGATTATATATGGAGTTAACTCGCGCGCGTAATGTGAAAAATAATCAAGTTGCAGAGATTTAAAATCCTCGATGCTCAATTTCTCCTTTGATGAGAGAAATTCATTGATTCTCATCGCTCTGGCTTCCGGCTCCCACAGATAGCTTATGTAGTAAGGATAATTATCAGGGACGATTTTATTATTTGCAGTTGCTATAAAATTCTCAGGTGGATTCAAAAGATTTGGTTGTAAGTTGAATGGAACAAAGCCAACCCAATCGAAGTCGCTTGTCTCACCTAAATTTATCAATAAAGGATTTAAATTTTTTCTTATCGGAATTTTTCCAGCACAATAGTATCCTATATTTCCATATACATCCGCATAGATAAAATTTTGCGCTGGGACTGTAAAGAATTTAAGCCCCTCTTTAAATTCCTCCCAATTTTTGGCATGATTAATTTTATAAAAGGCAAGGATTTCATCCGAAAGCAAATTTCCCGTCCATTGCATTGAAACCGCCTGTGAGGTAATATACTTTGAATCGAGCTCATGTACATATCCAGCGAAACTAAAATTATATACATCGCTTATAATTGGTCCACGATGGGTTGAAAGAACTTTAAACTTATATTTGCCCTTACCTTTCACATTTATTTCCTCTTCCCTTTCGGCGAGCTGAAGCCATTTACCGTTATAGAGATATTTTGTCCCGGCAGAATCAATTTTCTCGATATAAAAATCTGTATCATCAAGCATAACATTTGTCAAACCCCATGCTATATAATTATTGCGCCCTATGACTATTCCTGGGGTTCCAGGAATGCAAACCCCAACCATATCAAGCTTGCCATTGTTCAGATGCACCTGATACCATATTGAAGGAAGCGAATGAGGAAGATGAGGATCGTTTGCAAGCATTGGTTTACCACTTGCTGATTTCTCACCAGAAACAACCCATGAATTACTTCCAATCCCATCGGAAAGCATCCCGAATATTTCTCTAAATCGCATATTTGCCTCAACAAATTTACTTGATGGTGGGAAATACCGTTTAATTATAAGTGGAGCATCTTTAGGATATTGAGGAATTATCTTTCTAAACTTTTCTTCACCCACCTTAGATAAAATCTCTGAAAAAACTGGCTCCGTCAACCACGAAAAATTCAACTGCCATGCAATTAGCCTCGTAATTAAAAGACAATCTGTTATGCTCCATTCCTCAGGTTCATACTTTAGCAATTTAAATTCAATAGGATAATTCCCTTTATGTGTCTGTATAAAATAGTTAACACCATCGGAATAGGATTTTAATATCTCAATTGATTTTTCGCTGAGATATTTTTGCATTCTTTTAGCGGTTTCATTGAGGGAAAGCGTTCTGAAAAGTTTATCAATTTCAACCGCATCAACCCCAAAGATTTCTGATAATCTTCCTGATGCAATTCTTCTCGACAGGTCCATTTGCCACAGCCTATCTTGTGCGGTCACATAGCCAAGTGCGAAATAAAGGTCGTGTTCATTTTTTGCAAATATGTGAGGTATTCCATTTTCATCCCTATAAATATAAACAGAATCGATTAAAAGATGTGATCTCAGTTCTCCTTCAGTTTGTGGATGCGATCTTGTGATAAGGTTGTAAGATAAAATAATTACAGCAATTAAAAGAACGATTAAAGTAAATGAAATTCCGGCGATAAATTTCGCCAACTTTGACATAAAATTATTCGGTTATGTTTTTAGTTTTAAAAAATTTACAAAATTCATCATTCATTTCAAATGTGCTAAGTTTGTGAAACTTTGGAAATTTTATCTTGGCTAACTAAATTAATATGCAACAAAAACTAAAAACATTCCTACCTATGGACATCAAAGGAAAAACAGTTCTTATCTTAGGAGCTTGGGGACTTGTCGGTTCCGCCATAACCAGGCGAATAGTTCAAGAAAAACCCAAGAGCATAATCATAGCTTCCCTCAAACAGTGGGAAGCAGAAGAAGCGGTTGCAAAGTTAAAAGAAGAATTTCCTGAATTTGGTGATAACTTTTTCATACCATGGTGGGGTAACATCTTTGTAAGGGATGAATTTAAAGATATGAGCAGGGAAGAAATTTTATCAAACCCCGAGTACAGAAGAATTTTAATCAACGACATAATCGGCGAATTAACCGACGAATCTTTGAAACACTCAGCGCTTTACAAACTGTTAGCTCAATTTTCACCTGAAATCGTCATCGACTGTATAAATACTGCAACCGCGATTGCATATCAAAACATCTTCACAATAGCGATGGAAGTTTTAAATTCAATTGACAAATTTAAACAAAGCGATGGAAAGAAGGAAAAAGAAAATTTAATTGAACTAACAGAAAGGTTGCTTGCAACTCTTTACATTCCCCAGATAATAAAGCATGTTCAAATACTTTACCGATCGATGCAGGAAGTCGGAACAAAAATTTATGTCAAAATTGGAACAAGTGGTACAGGTGGAATGGGGTTAAATATCCCATATACGCACAGCGAGGAAAGACCTTCAAGTGTTTTGTTAAGTAAATCAGCTGTCGCAGGTGCTCATACACTTTTACTTTTCCTTATGGGTAGAACACCAGATGCACCGATAACGAAAGAGATAAAACCAACCGCAGCAATTGCTTGGAAAAAAATTGGATTTGGTGAGATAAAATTTCAAGGCAAATCAGTTGAACTTATTGATTGCCCACCTGATAAAGCATTTAAGTTAAAAGGAACGCTTGATTTAAAAATTACTGAGAATAATTTTGAAAAACTTAACGAAACTCTGAAATCTGTTTTCATTGACACCGGGGAAAACGGACTCTTCTCAAGGGCTGAATTTGAAACACTTTCAACACCTGGGCAGATGGAATATGTGACACCTGAAGAAATTGCTGAAACCGTAATCTTTGAAATAAAGGGAGGAAACACAGGACACGACATCATAAATGCACTTGATCACGCAACTCTTGAACCAACTTACAGAGCTGGGTTCTTGACTGAATTCGCTTTAAAAAAGATGCGAGAACTTGAAAAACAATATAATGTTGAAAGCATAGCTTTTGAATTACTTGGTCCTCCGAGATTATCAAAACTTTTATATGAAGCACATCTCCTGAAACTTGCCTATGGGAGCATGGAAAATGCCGTCAAACAAGATCCAAAAGATATGAGCCAAAGATGCGCAGAAATCATAAAGTCGAACAAAAAGTTAAGGGCACAGATCATTTCAATTGGAATCCCAATTTTAATGCCAGATGGTGAAACACTCATCCGCGGTAATGAAATTAAAATTCCGCCATACAGAGGAGAAAACACTGTCGAAATAACTCCTGAAAAAATCAATCAATGGGCTTACGACGGTTGGGTCGATTTGAGGGTAGAAAATATGAATGTTTGGAAAAGAAGATTTGAAAAAATCATCAAGGAAACCGAGGAAATCCCACCTGAAGATACAAGTTCAAGATTTGTCCGAACCAAAGAATATTGGGAAGATTTCAAAACAATTAACGAAGGAAAGATTGCTGGTTGGATACTTGATCGCGAAGAGCATGGTATGAGAGTAAAATCTTGAGGAAACGAACAAAAATCTTCATTTGTTTTTTCCTATGAAAAAGCTATGAAAATAAAAATTCGGAGGTGCGCCATGATTAGAGAGATCATCTTTTGGGATGTTGATACACAATATGACTTTATGATGAAAGATGGAAAACTTTATGTCCCGAATGCCGAAGAAATAATTCTAAATCTTGAAAAACTTTACAACTATGCCAGAAAAAATGAAATTCAAATTATGGGTTCATCTGACTATCATACTCTACAAGATGAAGAAATTTCTGATAATCCCGATTATTTAAATACATTTCCCCCTCACTGTTTGCAAAATACCCCAGGCTGGGAAAGAATTGACGCAACGAAGCCGTTGAACCCGCTATATATAGATAGTTCCCCCCTTTCAAAGGAAGAACTTGAAAAGATGATACGAGAGCATAAGGGTGAAATAATTTTTAGAAAACAGAAATTTGATGTCTTTTCAAACCCAAATGTTGATCCCGTTCTTGAAATTATAAACCCGAAAGAAATTGTTGTCTTCGGTGTGGCGCTTGATGTATGTGATGCTTATGCGATAGAAGGATTCTTAAAGAGAGGAAAGTATAAAATTTATCTCGTTGAAGACGCTGCTAAACCAATCTATGAAGAGCGAGGCAAACAACTTGTTGAGAAATGGAGAGCCGAGGGTGTTGAAATTATAAAAACTGATGATATCGTTGAAAAAAATATCTTAAGCGGTAAATTTGCTTTACAAAAGTAAAAACATTCAAGGGGAGTTCTCTCCCCTTTTTGTTATTCAATTTAAAAACCTTATCTTTATTTTGCTTCTCCCCGTGTGGGAGATTTTTAAGTTTGTGAACCTTGTTTATAATAAAATTTCCTTGAAATAAATGTTTGAATATGTCGGTGTAGTTCATGTTCACTCCATTTATTCAGACGGAACCGGAACAATCCCTGAGATAGCAAAAGCTGCAAGTGAACTTGGGCTCGACTTTGTTATGATGACAGATCACAACACTTTGAAACCTAAATATGATGGCTTTGAGGGGTGGTATGACGATACGATGATTATAATTGGCTATGAACTCAACGACCCAAATGATAAAAATCACTATCTTGTTTTCAGGGTGGATGAGGTTTTATATCCGAATAATTCGGCAAAGGAATATGTGCAAAGGATTAAAGCTCTAAACGGAATTGGGATAATAGCGCATCCCGATGAAAGAAGAGATAATTTTGAAGAATATCCACCATATCCTTGGAAAGAGTGGGATTTGGATGAATTTGTAGGAATTGAAATCTGGAATCATATGTCTGAATGGGTTGAGGGATTAACGCAGCAAAACAAATTTAAAAGATTCATTCATCCTCTCAAATCTTTAAAGGGTCCCTACCCAGAAACACTCAAACGTTGGGATGAGATAGCAAGGCGAAGAAGAATTGTTGGAATTGGTGGCGTCGATGCGCATGGGCATAAATATAAAATTTGGCAACTATTTGAAGTTGAAGTATTTCCATACAAAGTTATGTTCAGAGGTATTAGAACTCACATTTTACTTGATGAACCCATAGATAAAGGCAAAAAGGAAAACTTTGAACTTTACAAACAAAAAATTTTTTCAGCGATTGAAAACGGGCGATGTTTTGTCTCCTATGCATATTTTGCTGATCCCAAAGGCTTCAGATTTTTCGCCGAAAGAAATGGTGAGATTTTTCAAATGGGGGATTATATTGAAATTGATGATAAACCGATCAAATTAAATACCATTTTGCCTCGAGTTGGTGAAATAATTTTGTTGAAGAATGGTGAAGTTATGACTAAAATTTACGGAGATAGGCTAACATATGAAGTTGGAGAAACAGGGGTTTACAGAGTTGAAGCTCGGTATAATGAAAAGCCATGGATCTTTTCAAATCATATAAGAATTGGAAATAAAGGAGTGATTTAATGTGTGTGGTATATTTGGAATTTATGGACATCCGCAAGCTGCGCTGATGACTTACTATGGGCTTTATGCGCTTCAGCATAGAGGACAGGAATCAACGGGGATTGTAACATGCGAAAGGGACGAATTAAGTGGAAAAGCAAGGTTTAATTTCCACAAAGGCATCGGACTTGTTGCTGATGTTTTCAAAGATGAAAAGATAATCAATGAATATCTTAAGGGAACATCAGCTATTGGACATAACCGTTATTCAACCACTGGCGCGTCAAACAAAGCAAACATTCAACCCTTTGTTGCTCATTATAAGGGTGGAAACCTCGCAATTGCGCACAATGGAAATTTAACTAACACACGAACTTTACGAAATAAACTTCAATCCGAGGGAACAATTTTTCAATCCTCAACCGATACGGAAATTATCTTGCACTTAATTGCGAGAAGTCAAAAGGAGGATCAAATTGAACAGATAAAAGAATCTTTAAATCAAGTTGAGGGAGCATATTCTCTTGTTATCCTAACCGATGATAAACTTATAGCAATTCGCGATCCATATGGATTTAGACCACTTTCAATCGGTACTATGCCTGATGGAAGCTATGTCGTCGCATCTGAGACATGTGCTTTTGACTTAATTGGGGCAAGATATGTGCGCGATGTTTTGCCTGGTGAGATACTTGTAATTGATGATGAAGTGATAAAAACTAATAATTTGAAATCGTATTGGATAGATAAAAAAGTTAAAAGACAGGCATTCTGCATTTTTGAATTTGTTTATTTCTCACGGCCTGACAGTAAAATTTTTGGTGAAAATGTTGACAAGGTAAGGCGAAAACTTGGGAAATTGCTTGCTCATGAACACCCTGCTCCAAGGTCAACTGAAAATGACAAGGTAATTGTAATCAATGTGCCTGACTCAAGTAATACAGCGACCCTTGGATTCGTCACTGAAAGCAACAAACTTGGAAACAATGTTAAAATTGAAATTGGTTTAATAAGAAGTCATTATGTAGGTCGAACATTTATTCAACCGCAACAGAATATGAGAGAGTTAAATGTAAAGGTAAAGTTTAACACCGTAAAAGGAGTTCTTGAAAACAAGCGCGTTGTAATAGTTGATGACTCAATCGTTCGTGGAACAACATCAAAGGCACTTGTAAAACTTATCAAAGAGGCTGGAGCGAAAGAGGTTCATTTCAGAGTTGCCTCACCCCCAATCAAATTTCCATGTTACTATGGAATGGACTTCCCAAGTCAAGCAGAATTGATAGCATCGAGATTAAACGGAGATATTGAAGCAATAAGGAAAGAGCTTGGCGTTGAAACGCTCGGATATTTATCCGTTGAAAAACTTTTGGAATCAGCACCCAAACACATAAGTTTTTGCACCGCCTGTTTCACAGGCGACTATCCAACTTCAATTGATGAAAAACCTGAAAAATATGAACATGAGTTAAACATTAAAGAAGTAACTGAAAGATTTGATTAAGAATGAACAAAAAAATTTTAAACATATCAAACTTTTTAAGTTTCAGCAGATTCATAATTTTAATCCCAGCGATTTACTTTTTAACCGCCGAATC
>JBKBWH010000003.1:0-24448 GCA_046289115.1 Candidatus Kryptonium sp. | reverse complement strand
CATCAACAATTTGCTCTGGTGTAACACCCCACTCTTGTTTAACCTTATCCACATCAACTATCTCAATATCTGCAAGCCCTTTGGTCGGTCTATAAATTTTTATCATTGGTGAAACAAGTTGAAGAAAATCTTTATCGCCCGTGACAAGATATGTTTCAATTCCCTTTGATTCAGCAATTTTAGCGATCGTCCCCATAACATCATCAGCTTCATATCCTGGGATCTCAAGAATTGGGATATTAAATGCTTCAATTACCTCTTTTAACTTTCGAAGTTGAATTGCCATATCTTCGGGCATCTTCTCACGGGTGGCTTTATACTCAGGATGTATTTCATGTCTAAAGGTCGGTTGACCTGAATCAAAAACAACAGCGATATAATCAGGTTTTTCTTCTTCAAGGATTTTGATCAATGAATTCGTAAAGCCGTAAACCGCGCTCACATTTACTCCACCAGATGTAACAAGGGGTCTCCCAATAAATGCATAATAAGCTCGATATGCAAGGGCTGTCCCATCAAGGAGGAAAAGTTTCTCTTTCTTAGCCATTGGTAATAAAAAGATTTATTGCGATTAAGAACTAAATTGGCTCAACTTCAAGATCATCTGGAACTTCTATTTCAAGACGCAAAAGGGCATAGGCAAGCGTTTTACCTTGAGCATCATTCCGCAAAGATACAGTTCCACCTCCGGCAAGCGCATCATGTAGCAAAAAATTTAACGCATATAAATTTGGCAACTCCCACCTTTCAACCGGACCTAAACAAATGCCCTCAAAATGTTTCTTAACAACTTCGGGTGTAACCTTCTCAACAAGAATTTTATAATACTCCGGCTTTCTCGCGATAAGCCCGATGTTAGCCGAATTTCCTTTGTCCCCCGATCTTGCATGCGCTATTTGAAGCAACTTTACCTTCTTCACTTCGTGAAGTGAAAAATTTAAATTTTATTTTCAAAAGAAAAACCTAAATCCAATCCCACCAGTTAAATCAAAACCAGTTCCAGGGAAGAGCCCAAGCTTTGGCGAAAGCTCAAAGAAAAATTCATATTTTTGCTTCAAAAAGTAGTTTACACCAAGATTTCCACTTACCCCAAAACTATCGTCCTTTTTCGACGCAGCTTTAAAAAACAAACCTGGACCTGCGTAAAAATTAAATACACCATCTTTATATCTTTCAAGTTCAGAGATGTTAAAATTATAATGCCCCTGCGCAAAGAAAGCATCATTAAATCGCCACGCGAATAAAAGGTCAACGGAATTTGCTCTTGATAAGAAATACTTTCCCGTTATCCCCGTTGGAGCACCAAGATAAATACCGATACCAAGTTTGTTTTGCGAGTTTGAAATAGAAGGAAACAGAAAGAATAAAATTAACAGCCAGCTCTTTTTCATTTGCTTTCCTTTTTTTGAAAAATTACCAAAAGTCTCGAAATTTTTCAAATTAAAAACAAATGCGGAGCAACTAATACTTTGGCATAGTGGGATCAACTTTTTCAATCCAAGCATCAATCCCACCAGCAAGATTTTTTACTCTTGTAAAACCTAACTCTCTTAAAAATTGTACTGCTCTCGCGCTTCTTCCTCCCATCTTGCAATAAAGCACAATCTCACTGGTTTGATCAAGCTCATTAACCTTTTCTGGGAGCTCGGAAAGTGGAATTAAGCGACTTCCGTGAATTCTGTTAATTTCATACTCGTGTGGCTCACGAACATCAATTAAAATTATGTTTTCACCGCTTTCAAGCTTTGATTTCAATTCTTCAACGCTTATCTCAAACCCCGACTCACGGAGGATTTGTTCAGGTGTAATTCCACAGAACTCCTCATAATCAATTAGTTCCCTGATTGTTGGATTTTCACCACAAACTGGGCAATTTGGATTTTTTCTCAGTTTTAACTCTCTAAAACTCATTTTAAGAGCATCAAACAAAAGCAACCTTCCGATCAATGGTCTTCCAACCCCAAGAATTAATTTTATCACTTCAAGCGCTTGAAGCGTCCCTATGATTCCGGGCAAAACTCCAAGAACTCCGCCTTCAGCACAACTTGGAACAAGTCCAGGTGGCGGTGGTTCCTGATAAAGGCAACGATAACAAGGTCCCTTCTCAGCATAAAAAACGGATACTTGCCCCTCAAACCTGAATATGCTCCCGTAAACATTCGGCTTCTTCAAAAGGACGCAAGCGTCGTTGACAAGATAACGCGTTGGGAAATTGTCCGTTCCATCAACAATGATATCATATTCCTTGATTATTTCAATTGCGTTCTCACTTGTAAGGCGTGTTTCGTAAGTTTCAATCTTGATGTTTGGATTTAAAGCTGAAAGTTTTTCCTTCGCCGATTCAAGTTTAGATCTACCTACATCTTTTGTAGTGTGAATTATCTGCCTTTGAAGATTTGAGAAATCAACAACATCAAAATCAACTATCCCAATTCTTCCAACGCCAGCTGCTGCAAGATAAAATGCAAGCGGTGAGCCGAGTCCTCCAGCACCAACTATAAGGACACTTGCCGATTTCAATTTTTTTTGCCCCTTGAGTCCAACCTCTGGCATAATCAAATGACGACCATACCTTAGAAATTCCTCACGTGTCAGTTCAACACTTTCAACATCAAGATTTAACCCGAAATTTAAAATTTCCTCTACCATGGTTTAATAAAAATTTTTGTTTTCAATTTCCACCAGCAATCGCCGGAACTATGCTGATAACATCACCCTCTTTAACCTTTGTATTTTCACCATCAAGATATCTTATATCCTCATCGTTAACATAAATGTTGACAAAACTTCTCAACTTTCCATCCTCAGAAAAAAGATGCCGTTTCAACTGTGGATATCTCTCCGTCATATCTTCAAGCAATTCCCTTATAGTTTGTCCCTCAACTTCAATTGTATCTCTATTTTCAGTATATGGCCTCAACGGCGTTGGTATCGTGATTTTAACAGGCATTTCCATAATTAAATTTTGTTTTTAATTTCAATTTTCTCAAAATCAAACTCACTCCTATCTTCCCTCAAAACCCAACTTTTAACCTCACCTGATTTCCCTTTTTCAACAGAAACAATGATATAAGATAAAAATGGGAAAGCATGCTCCTTGTCGTAATCAGATGGCAACGCTGGGTGATCAGGATGGGAATGATAAAATCCAATAATGTTGTAACCTTTTCCTCTCGCATATTTTTCGGCATTGATATAATCTTGTGGTCTTATCAAATATCTTCTTTCTCTTTCACTCTCTTTTGAATTCTCAACTTTTAAAATTTCAAAAACAAATTTTTGCAAACCTTTAACCTCCCCAATTAAAATACCACAACATTCCTCGGGATATGTCTTTTCTGCATGCAACTTTATCTCCTCGAAAATTTCATTTGGTATTTCTATCACTTGCATTTCATAATTTTCCAAATATGCATCTGCGTCCCAAAACTTTTCACTTATATACTTTACACCTGAGTCTGGAAAAACCGTCACAATCAAACCTTTCTCAATTTTCTGCGCCAATTTTAAACACGCTGCCATAGCCGCTCCTGAGGAAACCCCAACAAGAAGACCTTCTTCCCTTGCAAGCAACTTGACCATCTCATATGCTTCCTCGGTTGAAATTTCAATTGTTTCGTCCACAAGTTCTGGCTTAAAGATTCCCGGAATGACCGCTGTAGGTAAATGCTTCAAACCCTCAATCCCATGAAGAGGAAGATCGGGTTGAACTGCTATGGTCTTTATCTTGGGATTAAATTCCTTTAGCCTTTTCGCTGTCCCAACGAATGTTCCTGTTGTCCCAAGCCCAGCGACAAAGTGAGTAAGCTTTCCCTTCGTTTGATCTATAATTTCAACCGCCGTTGTCTCATAATGTGCACGCCAATTTGCTTCATTGTTATATTGATCTGGATAAAAATACTTATTAGGCTCACTTTTAACGATTTCCTTTACAACTTTTTGCGCCCCATCTGTCCCCTCAAGAGGATCTGTAAGGATAAGTTCAGCTCCGTATGCTTTGAGGATTCTCTTCCTTTCAATGCTTGCATTGCTTGGCAGGGCAAGTTTAACTTTATAACCGAGGATAGCTCCTATCATTGCGTAAGCAATCCCGGTATTTCCACTCGTTGCGTCAATTATAATTTTATCCTTAGTTAAAAGCCCACGTTTTATCCCATCCATTATCATATAGAGAACGGGGCGGTCTTTAACCGAACCCCCTGGGTTGAACCACTCCGCTTTTGCGTAAATTGAAATTCCCTTTAAATGTGAAGTTATTTTCTCTATTTTTATAAGCGGAGTGTTCCCTATTTTTGATAAAATCGAAATGCGCATCTATGTTAAACAAATGTATCTCTTTTTTATGCCTACAGTTACAATCTGGCTTCATCAGGAAAACATTTTAATTTTGACCTTGCTTCAAGATAAATTCTATAAGAGAAAACTTATTTCTTCTTGGATTTGTTCCTGAAAAATTCAACAAGCAACCTTACTCCAACTCCAGAGCCACCTTTGGGTTGATAATCATATTCTTTATCAAGCATTGCAGTTCCAGCAATATCAAGATGAACCCAGGGATAATCACCGACGAACTTTTGTAAGAATTTAGCAGCGGTTATCGCTCCAGCCCATCTTCCACCTGTATTTTTAACATCTGCAACATCACTCTTTATAAGTTGGTCATATTCGTCCCAAGTTGGGAGTTGCCACACGCGTTCATAAGTTTTTTCTCCGGCTTTTTTAATTTCCTCCATAAGTTTTTCATCATTTCCAAACATACCTGTTGCGAAATATCCAAGTGCCACAACGCATGCACCTGTTAAGGTTGCAAGATCAATTATCGCAGTTGGTTTATACTTTTGAGCATAACCAAGAGCATCCGCAAGTATAATTCTGCCTTCCGCATCCGTATTGTCAACTTCAATAGTTTTTCCAATGTATGTCTTCAAAATATCCCCGGGCTTGTACGCAGAGCCACCAGGCATATTTTCAGTTGCTGGAACAAGCCCAACGAGATTAACACGCAATTTCAACCTTGCGACAGCTTCCACAGTCGCAATCACAGCAGCTGCCCCGGACATATCCATTTTCATCTCGCCCATACCTTGCGCTGGTTTAAGCGAAATCCCACCGCTATCAAACGTTATACCTTTGCCAGCAATTACATATCTTTCGTTGCTTCTTGGATTTCCATTATACTCCATAATAATGAATTTAGGAGGTTTAGCACTTCCAGAGTTTACAGCTAACAATCCGCCCATGCCGAGCTTCTCAATTTCAGGTTTATCAAGAACTTTAACTTTATAACCATATTTTTTACCAGAATTAACCGCTGCCTTTGCAAGTGTTTCAGGATAAATTTCATTCGCAGGGGCATTCGCAAGGTCTCTTGCAAAATAAACAGCACTGCAAACTATATCAGCAACCCTGATCCCTTCTCTTATTTCGCTTGATTCCCTCTCCGAAAAAATGTTTACCTCTTTAACTTTCTTGTTTTTCTTTTCCTCATCCGTTAAATACTTGTCAAATTTATAAAGAGCAAGAACTGAAGCTTCAGCTATTGATTGTGCAACATAATCAAGCGTCTCATTAATTTTATCTTTCAAAAGTGAATAATTCGGAAATTCAATTGCAATTGTTTCAGATTTTAGACTTTGAGCTTTTTTAGAGGCGACCGCACAAGAGCGCCGCAATTTTTCAAGCGTTATCTTATCCCTTTCCCCAAGACCTGCAAGGATTATTCTTTTCGCTTTCATCGCTGAATTCGTTGGATATAGGACAGCGATCTCTTTTTCCTTTCCTTTAAAATCTCCAGCTGATATTAAAGCGCTAAGCTGACCATTAAGAAATTTATCAAGTCTACTCGTCGTCTCCTTAAGTAGATTTTCATCAGAAAATGTGAATGCAATTATTGAATCTGCTTTGACAGTGGTTATTGTCCCCTTTGAGTACCTCAACTTCATTTTACAACCTCAATTTGTTTTTCAAAATATGCGTATTTTTCTGCTTTTTGGATGACTTGCTTTATAACTTCATCAAGGGTAATGTTATACAAACGCGCCCCAGCTGCGTTTTTATGACCATTCCCACCAAATTCTTTTGCAAGTTCATTTATCGGTATCCCACCCTTCGATCTAAAACTCAACTTAACACCATCTTTTAACTCAAGAATAAAAACAGCCACCCTTACACCAGCAACTTTCAAAATCGATTGCACGAAACCATCCGTCTCCCACTCTTCAACCCCATAATCTTTGAGCATCCCTTGAGTGACAACTATATACCCAAGCTTACCATCATATCTTGTTTCAAGCTCCGAAAGACATCTGCCAAGAAGCTTGATTTTTCCCAAAGAGCTTTGCTCATAGACCTTATCGTAAATCTCAACCGGGTCCGCTCCAGCATCAAGAAGCTCTGCAACTATGCGATGGGTTTCAGAATCAGTCCTTGGAAATCTAAAAGAGCCGGTGTCGGTCATAATCGCAGTGTAAATCCCGATTGCGATTCTTTCATCTATTTTGAAATTATCAAACGACTTTATGAGCTTATAAACGATCTCACCACTTGCTGGGGCATCAACATCAATTAAATAATAATCGGCGAAATCTTGGGTTTCAAGATGATGGTCAATAATAATTTTTATCGCTTTACTCCGAAGCACATATTTCTCCATCGTTTTCAACCTATTGGACTGGTTCATATCGCATATGAAAATGACATCAGCATTTAAAATTTTTTCAATCTGCTCAAAATTTTGCTCATCAAAAATTAAGAACCTATTCTCTGGATCAAGAAATTTGTAATTTCCTGGCGTTTCACTAACATTTATAACAACCGCTGCTTTCCCAAGTCTTTCGAGAAAATATAAAAGAGCTACTTCACAGCCGAGACCATCACCATCTGGGTTAACATGCGTTGTGATGACAAAATTTTGCGACCTTTCTATAATCTGCTTAACCCTATCTATGGGCAAGTTTTTATTTTGCATTTAAAACAGTGTTTATTTTGTTTTGAAGTTTGTTCAAAAAATATATGCCAAAAAGGTGAAACAAACAAATTATGGGTGGCAATAAAGATAGGGGGCTTAAAAGCGGGAAATAGAAAGCGGGGCTTTGGAGCCCCGCTTAAAAATTATGTGTAAACAGTTAAAAATGTTTCAACGAGTTTACGCTCATAGTAAAATACACCTTTGCCCATCGTCTCCTCAGTCCAAATAATCGGCTTTGCTCCCGGATCAAAAATGTATGCAGTGTATCCACCAAATGTTTCAATTCTATTCCCAAACGGATCAAAGAAATAAATTCCAGAACCGCGCGTTATCCCATGACACCCTGGACCCCAATCAATTTTAACATCATTCATAACCATTATATCTGCAGCCCTAAATATATCCTGTGCACTTGATACGTGGAATGCAAAATGATGCATTCCTGCTTCACGCCCAGGTACAATGGCAAGATCATGGGGTTGCTGACGCGCTTGATAAAGCCAAGCTGCTATTGGCTGACCCTCAGCGTTTACAACATACTCAGTTGCCCTGAACTCAAGAACCTCCTCACAGAATTTTATCATTTTCGTTGGATCAGGAGCTGTAATCAATGTATGGTCAATCTTGGGCGGATTTATCGCATCCGACTTCAAGTCCCTCGGCCATGGATCTGGGCTTTCCTTTGGAAGATAATTTCCCGGGATTTCAATTTCATAAAAAATTTCAAAAGTATGACCCGAGGGCGTCTTAAATCTCACCGCTTTGCCACGCTTATAATCCTCAGGTATAACCTCACAAGGAACCTCATATTGTTTCAACTTTTTCTCATAATAATCAACATCCTCAGGATCAACAGTCCTCCATCCAACTCTTACCATACCGGGTGATTCAGATTCAGTTAAAATCACTGAATAAGCAAGTTGGTCATCCCAGGTCTTTAAATATGCTTTGTTTCCTAGTCTCTCAACTAAACGAAGCCCAAGAACATTTGTATAAAAATTAAGTGCATCGTCGAGGTCAAGCACTCTGACCTCAACATAACCCAAACGAGAAATTCTGAACGGCATAGCGCACCTCCGTTTTTTAGTTTTTTAAAGATTTGTTCTCGTCTTAAAAAGAAATGAATAAAAATCGTCATACTGGATAACTTTCGCCGGAGTACCATCGATCAAGCTTATCTCCAAATCTTCAAGCGGGATAGCTCTGCACGATAAACAAAATCCGTTTTCCTTCTCTTGATCCGTAAGCATAGCCTTTGAAACTTTGCCGAAATCAACTCTCCCTTTGACTTTGATTTTACAAACCCCACAACCACCTTTCGTGCACCCATGCGGTAGTTCAATCCCAGCTTTCAGTGCAGACTCAAGTATTGTCTGACCCGGCTTACATATAAAGCTTATCCCATTAGGCATAAGATGTATCTTAAAAGTAACTTCGTTGGTCACAATTTAACCTCACTTATAAATTTTTGAACAACAGAAGCACCAGCCTTTGCAATTTCCTCATCTTGTTTAGAAGTGGCACCACTTACACCTATTCCACCAATTATTTGTCCATTTAACTTTATCGGTAATCCACCACCAAAAATTATCAACTTTGGCGTGTGCACTATTCCGTATAAAAGCGCTGGTTCATTTTTTATCAATTCATACCATTCACTTGTCGGGATGCCAAAGGCAACAGCGGTATATGCTTTATTTTGTGCTATGCCAATGCTCAAAATCGGAGCACCTGTCATCCTCCTGAACTCAATTAAATTTCCACCGTCATCAACCACAGCAATACACACGCTAACTCCATACTTTTTTGCCTCCTCTTCCGCCCTGTTTACTATTTCTCTTGCAAGTTCAGATGTTAAAACATACTTCGTTTGAGTGAACATCAAGAAACCAATTTAATTAGTTTTCTTAAATAAACGAACTAACGACTTAAAAAACTCTTCACAATCTCATTAAATTCGTCCTTTTTCTCAATTTGCGTCCAATGTCCACAATCGCCGAAAATATGTAGTTCAGCGTTGGGCAATTTCTCAAAAATCCTTATGCTAATCTGGTAAGGTATAACCTTATCAAGCCTTCCGTGAATTACAAGCACTGGCGCTTTTATCTCGCTTAACCTGTCCTCAACATCCATCTCATCAATATGCTTTTGATAAGGTGGGGAAAACATTTTCTCATACGTCTCCTGAAAACCAGGTTGAATTGATGCTTCATACCTTATGCGAACTAAATCTTCACCAACAAGCGATGAATTACTTGAGAGAAGTTCGATAACTTTTCTCATATTCTCAATGCTTGGCTTATATCCCCAAATGGTTGCAAGTCCATCCGTTATAGGAAACTTAACCCCAACGCTTCCCATTATCACAAGCTTTCTAACTCTCTCAGGAATTTCAAGGGCAACCGCAAGGGCAATGGCTCCCCCCATTGAATTACCAACAATGTTAACTTTATTAAGCCCAAAATGTTTAATGAAGTCAATAACATGCTTTACCCTGTTTTCATGCGTGTAATCAAAATCCTTAGGTCGCTCGGTATAACCAAATCCAACTATATCAGGGGCAAAAACTTCAAACCCATTCTCAGCAAAAAAAGGTAAATTTAATCTCCAATTCGCCCACGCTGAAACCCCGGGTCCTGAACCATGTATAAAAATAACCGGCTTTCCTGAACCAGCCCTATGAAAATGCGTTTTAATGCCACCGATAATCTCATATTCTCCAATCTCAAGACCTTTAAGTTCAACCATCATGATGTTTTCTTAGATTTTAAATTCTTGACACAGTTCCAACTTTAGAGCCTCCGCTTACTCTGTCCTTTTCATCGAAAAACTTTTCAACATAAATATCTTCCCCAAACAACCTCCCACGCATCAATACCTTTATGCAAGCATCAACCATCGGCGGTGGACCAGAAATATAAGCCTTGAAGCCGGAAAACTTTTGAAATTTTCTCTCGAGAACCTCATGCACAAAACCAAGCTCGCCATCCCATTCATCTTCAGGCAATTTCTCCGATAAAGCAGGAATATAATGAAAATTCGGATTCTCCCGCTCAATCTTTAGAAAAATATCTTGATCATAAAGATCCCGAGTTGACCTGACGCCATGAAACAAATACATCTCTTGCTTCATACCGCTTTCAATCGCTTCAAGTATCATAGCCTTTATCGGTGCAAGACCAGTGCCACCAGCAAGAAAAAGTATCGGATTATCATAAAACTTTCTCAAGACAAATCTGCCAAATGGACCTGTGAACTTAACAAAGTCACCCTTTTTTAATTCGTCAAAAATATATCTTGAGCCAAGCCCACCGGGAACCTTTTTAATTTGAAGTTCTATCACAGAATTTCCTCCATCAAGTGGCTTTGAAGCAATTGAGTAAGCCCGATTTTGATCGGTCCCCGGGATGTGAAGCTGAATATATTGCCCAGCAAGATAAGAAATCTTATCGTTTTCAATTTCAATATAAATTTTCCGCGTATCCCTTGCGCATTCGTAAATATCAATAACCTTTCCCAAAAAGTCCCTTACCGGATAGAATTCGATTCCTTCTTCAACTTCAACATCTGCCTCAATGACAAGATCAGATTTTGGCTTAGACGTGCAAAGCAATACATATCCTTCCTCCCTTTCAAAGTCCATCAATGCGAAATTTGAAGCAAGCCCAAAGTCTACCTCGCCCTGTAAAATCCTTGATTTACATGTGCCACATGTCCCATGAGTACATGCATGTGGAACCCATACTCCATTTCTCAAACATACTTCAAGAATCGTTTGACTTTCATCGCAATTCAACTCAACCCCAATTGGTTCTATTTTAACTTTATATCCCATAAAGTTTTCAAAATTTTTTGTTCCTATGCTGGTTTAAACTTAACAATCGACTTATGCCTTAAACCAAGCTCGGTCAATGTCTTTTCATCATTTGGATTAAATTCCTGATCAAAATGATACCATTTCCAAGATTTCACTTTCTTAAAATCAGGATCGAGTCCATAAAGTTGACCAAAGATTTGCGCTACGAAGTCTTTCCATTTCATATTTTTTGGAACTCTCCATGCTGAAGCTGCGCAAAAGAAAGGATTATCAATCCAGTAAGCATACACCAAAATATCATCCCCAAAAACCTCCGCTCTATCGCGTGGGGGGAACTTATAATTGTAAAGAGCCTTAACAGGCATTTTAAACCTCCTTTTATGTTTTTATTTTTTGAAAAGGGGCGGAAGATACCCGCCCCAATTTATTTGAAAAGTTATGCACTAAACAACAACGGTTGCCATATCCTTATGCCACTCCTTCCAATTCTTGTAATCCTCACTGACAAAGTAATCAAAGTTATCCGTTTGAATATTATACCATCTCAAAACTTGTGGAACCACATCATCTGGACCCTTCGGTGGTTCGGCGAAGCAATTACCCTTATAAATCTCATGAACAGGTAGCCATGCTTGAACATACTTCTCGGGCTCTTGTTCAAATACCCACTTGCAACCATCTGAACAGAAATGATAAATTTCTCCTTCATATTCAACATATCTCTGAACAAAATTATTCGGATCATCGGGATCCGTAAAGCCCATCGGTATCTGGCAAACTTGGCACAGTTGTGGCAAACCAATATAATAAAATCTGTCTCCCGGAAGCGGAGTTTTAGCTTGCTTTGCTTTTTCATATCTCCATCGATAATACTGATTAAATGTCCTTGGATATTTCTCCGCAAGCCATTCCATCTCTTCTTCTTTTGGAATCCACGAATGGAAAGCAGCTGCAAATGTAAATGAGAACAAAATCCAATATACATCGTGTGATAAGAACTCCTTCTCTTTGATTGAATGATCCATATGCAATGGTGGTCTTATCCCATATCTCTCAAGGTCACGGAACAAACCCTCAAGAATTTGATCCTCAACGTAAAGCTCAAACGATTCCTTCCACGACATAACTCTCTTTGGAAGCATGTAATCCATCATAGCCCCAACGAGAGATGTCAACCTATAGCCACGCCACCACCATTTGTCAATCCATCTTTGAACTATCGGAACATTATCCTCATGCTGTTCAAGCAAAAACTTCACAACTTGAAGTCCAAGGGTCATATGCCTTGATTCATCAGATTGCGCGCTAAATCCAAATGTCATCGTCGGCGTATCACCGTTATATGCTGCCCCTGACATAAACGGAACGAAAAGTAAATTTGTAAGAGCATATTCAAACGAGAACGAAATCGCCGTTATATATTCAAATGGTCCAGCCGTGACAGCGTCATCAAAATAAGATTTCGGAACGCTTAAATACCAAACCCTGTCGTGCATGAGCGTCATCGAATGAAAACCATCATAATACTTATTGAAATTACTTCCAGCGTGAACTTCAATTTGTGTATGTCTTAACTCATCCATCGATTGGAAAAATCCCGCAGTCCTTGGTCCAGCTCCAGGAAGATGCCTCGCAACGAAAGCAAAACCACGATGAGCCATATATTCAAGTGGCGTAACACCTTGAATAAAAAGCTTAATCGAATTCAAATATCTTGCATCGGAAAGCGTCAAATGACCTTGGTTCTGAATGAAGCCATCAAGAATTGCATAAAAACGCCTATCCTTCTCAGCCTGATATTTCCAATATGCTTCAACGGTCATTCTGAATGGATCCTCCCACTTATTCCAATCTTTAATTTTAATCCCTTCATACTCAGCATAAGGATAAATATTCTTCTTGCTCACATAAGTTGGCTCCCAGTCAAGCCCGCGAGTGTAGATATGATATTTTTGAGCCAGTGTTAATTTCTTTTTCGCCATAGACTTACACCTCCGTTGTTAGTTTTTGTTTTAAACCTTTTACATATGCGTGTCCCACTGAATTAAAATTTTTTCATCATCCCATTCAGCAAAATTACCAGCATATGAGATTATTACAAGATTGAATTCCTGGGTATCCCACAAGCGACCCATAAAACCCTCAACAGTTTCACGCTTGATTATAAGTTTTTCAGGATGTTTTACCTTGTAATACCCTGGGAATTCATCAATCTTTGCCCCTGGATTATCCTTCAAAATCGCCTGCAACACATTATAACCTTCCTCGGTTTTCTGAAGATCAACCGCTACAAACCTTTCCCTTTTTGTTTCTACCGCTGTCATTTCGCACCTCCGTTTTTATTTAAATTTTAACATTTAAGCCAATTTTGCCGTAAATCTCACTCGCATGTTTCAAAACATTTTCCTTCGCCCTCTTAAAGTTGCCCTTGCTCTTCGGCATCTTAAAAACATCAGAAAATTCATCAATGGCTTTAGACATTTGCCCAGCGTAATAACTTAGTTTTGACTCAATGAATTTCCTGTTCTTTTCACCATAGTTCGGATCAGCAAGTAAAACCTCAAAAAGTTTCTCCGTCCATCGCATATTATCCTTGTAGATATCGTAGAAATATTTACTGAAAAACGAGAAAAGGCTAACACCATTTTCAACAGCAAGATTGTCAAGTTCAACATGGACAAGTGGATTAATGAAAACATCGATGGCGAGATTTTGCCCTATTAAAACCTCCCCCCAATCTTGCACAGTCAACAATTTTTCAACATATTCACGCAATGGCTGGAAAATTTTGTCATCAAGCCATGTCTTCTTAGCGTTTTCAAAAATATCACCATCCGGCTCTGGAAGTTCAAACCCTATCCTCGTTATAAGCTGCGCATTAGCATACTTGTCGCAAGCGTTAAACTCCGCACATTGAGTTATTGAAGTCCCGTAACCAAATCTCGCAACTCCAACCAAAAGAATCCATCCCGCATACTCAAGATGTCTTAAAGGGATGAAATATCTGTTAAAAACCTTAAGCCAATCCTCGTTCACCTTCTCAAAAAGCCCACGCTCCTCGCAAAATTCAAAATACTTGTCAACGGATTCATAATTTTTTGCCCGAGCTGCATTGTAAGTGTAATAGTAAAATTGCCTCGGGTCAAGAAAAGAATAGTAGTCCGTCAACTTCAACTCCGAATAATTCACATCAAAAATTTCAACTCCTTCCCTCCATGTCGGCTTGTAATGGAAATTTTCCCTTTGCTGAATATCAACCGTTGCTTCTTCATACCTTGATGCTTGCCTATTGCCATATCGCTTCAAAAGATAATCAAAGGCAAGCCTTTTTGGTTCAATTACCTTTTGCTTAATCTCATATTGTACTGCCATGATAGCACCTCCGTTTTTATTTGCTTTTACTTTTGCTTTTAGATTTATTTAACCCGTTCTTGGCTCTGTATTCTTCAATTGGCAACCCAGCAACAGCAAAATTTTCTCTGTCAACTTCATTTATTATCACCCTGACACTCTCTGGCTTAACATTTAATGACTCAACAACTGCATCCGTAACCTTTTTTATCAACTTTCTTTTCATCTCCGAACTTCTTCCAGAAAGCATATGAATTATTAGCACCGGCATATAAAACCCTTTTATTTTTTCACTACATAAGTCGAAACTTCTCCAACCCCACATATTGACACACGGATAAAATCACCCTCTTTGACTTCAATAGCTTCGGTTATACTTCCAGTAAGAATTATACTCCCAGATTTCACCTTTTCTCCTCGTTTTGAAAGAAATTTTACAAGTTGCGAAACCGCTATAGCTGGATTTCCAAGCACAGCTCCTAAAGCCCCAGTTTTTTCAACAATACCATTCTTCTCAAAAATCACACCCGCTAATCTAAGGTCAACCTCATTGGGGCTCCTTATATCAGAACCAATTGCGAACCTTGATGCTGAGAAATTATCTGAGATGACATCGATCAAATCAAACTTGAAATTTTTAAATCTTGAATCAACAAATTCAATTGCCGGAGCAACAAACTTTGTCGCCTCAATAACTTCATAAGGTGAAACATTGCCAGATAAATCCTCTCCAATTATAAACGCAATTTCAGCTTCAGCCTTCGGATGAATTACATCATTTAAATTAAGTTCACCCCCATCATCTATTTTCATATAATCAAAAAGATAACCAAATCCAACCGTTGAAATGCCCATTGACCTTTGCTTGGTCCTGGTCGTGAAGGCGAGCTTATACCCGATGATTTTGCTTCCCCGAGATAGTTTAAGTTTAACAAGTTCCCTTTGAATTAAATAAGCGTCTTCAACCGTAACCCAAGGCTCAGTTAAAACAATTTGCTCGGATTCTTTTTTGTCGATCTCACATTTATGTAGATGCTTCGCTATCTGTTTTAATTTTAAAATGTTATTTTTCCTTGTTTTTGGGTGCACAATTTTCTCTATTTTTGTTTATTCACTAATTTCAATTTCGTTACCGAGCTTTTTTGCAAGTTCAACTGCGACATCAATTATCATATCTTCTTGACCTCCAACCATCCTCCGTCTACCAAGTTCAAACAAAATATCTCTTGTGTCAACGCCAAATCTTCGCGAAGCCCTTTTCGCATGGAGCAAAAACGACGAGTAAACCCCAGCATAACCGAGTGATAAACTGTCTCTATCAATCACAACTTCAACTCCTTTCCTTTTCATCATAGGTCTAACAATATCTTCAGCTGCGTCCATAAGTTTATATAGATCGCAACTTGTTTTAATTCCAGCTTTGTTGAAAACTGCGATTAAAACTTCAAGTGGTGCATTTCCAGCTCCTGCACCAAGCCCACAAAGAGACGCATCAATCCTATCAGCCCCGCTTTGAACAGCCGCAAGTGAATTCGCAACACCAAGCGAAAGGTTATTATGCGCATGAAAACCAACTTGACAATTTAAATTATCCTTAAAAGCTTTAATCCTATCCGATACATCCTGTGGAAGCATTGCCCCAGCGGAATCAACAACATATACACAATCAGCCCCTGCGTTCTCCATAATTTTTGCCTGCTTTACAAGATCATCAGGTGAAATCATATGAGCCATCATTAAAAATCCAACAACATCAAGCCCTTTACTTTTTGAATACTCAATATGCTGAATTGCTATATCGGCCTCAGTGCAATGTGTCGCCACCCTTACAACCTTAACGCCGAGGTCAATTACAACCTCAAGATCTTCAATCGTTCCAATCCCCGGTAAAAGTAGAACATCAAGCTTTGCATTTCTTAGCACACTGGCAACAGCAGATATATACTCAATTTCAGGATGCATTGAAAAACCATAATTTATCGCATTCCCCGCAAGCCCATCACCATGAGAAACCTCAATTATATCAACCCCCGCTTCATCAAGTGCTTTCGCTATCCTCACCATATCTTCGATTTCATATTGATGGGACATCGCATGCATCCCATCGCGAAGAGTTACATCATTTATGATGATTTTTTTATCTTCCATTTTTTAACTCCATGTTTTATTGGACAACAGTTGATTTTTCCCTTAAAATTTTTTCTGCAAAAAGTTCTCCAACTCTAAGGGCTGCGGATGTCATTATATCAAGATTTCCTGCATACTTCGGTAAATAATGCCCAGCCCCTTCAATCTCAAGTAGAATTGTGACTTTATAACCTCGTTTGAATTCGCCATACCCAGGTATTTTTATCGGATATTTATCGAGCGGGTCAAATATTGGCTCACTTTTTAGATTATACCCCGGCACATATTTTTTCACCTCATCAACCATTTGATAAATTGATTCGCGGATCTCTTCACTATCGCATTCATCCGTTATCGCATAAACCGTATTTCTCATAATTATTGGTGGTTCAGCTGGATTTAAAATTATTATCGCTTTGCCCCTTCTTGCTCCACCTATAACCTCAAGACCTTTTGCAGTTGTTTGAGTGAATTCGTCTATATTTTGCCTCGTCCCAGGACCTGCACTTTTGCTGGCAACTGAAGAAACTATCTCGGCATAATGAACCTTAACAACTCTTGAAACCGCATAAACCATCGGAATTGTTGCTTGTCCCCCACATGTTATCAGATTAACATTCAACTTATCCAGATGTTCACCTAAGTTTACAGGTGGAACAACATAAGGACCTAAAGCAGCCGGGGTTAAATCAATTGCAACCTTACCAAGATCTTTATAAATCGGTGCATTTTGAATATGCGCCTTAGCACTCGTAGCTTCAAAAATTATATCAACCGCATCGACCAAATCTTTCCTCTTTAAAAAACCATCTATCCCTTCGTAAGTTGTCTCAACCCCAAGTCGCTTTGCGCGTGCAAGCCCATCAGAATTTGGATCTATACCAACCATCATAACTGGCTCAAGATACTTTGAATAACGCAAAATTTTTATCAAAAGGTCAGTCCCTATATTCCCGCTGCCAACAATTACGCACTTAACCTTGCCGTTTTTATAATCAGCAGACATTTTTTGAATTAAAATTTTATTGGGAAATATTCGTCTATGTCAATTTCTTCAGGTGATTTTATCTTCAATCTTACAAGATGTTTCAAGTATTCGTTAATCTTATTCCTATCTTCTTCACTATCGGCGACGAGAACAATTTTATTCTTCACCCTGAAATCCTCAAATATCTCATACGGCATCACAAGATTGCCCGACTCAAGCCAGTCGGAATAATGCGAAAGGCGAAATTCAACAAATCTGTCAAGAAACCTTGTAAACCTTACATACATTGCTTAACTCCTATTCAAATTTTACACTTACGCTTCCAAGTTTTTGAATAGATACTTTGAAAAAGTCACCTTTCTTTGGAACCACAAGTTGAGCAAGCGCCCCCGAAAGAACAACTTCACCAGCTCTTAAATATTCTCCAAATTCTGCAAGTTTATTCGCAAGCCACGCAACCGCTTTCACAGGATTTCCAAGTGAAGCTGCCCCAGCCCCAGAGACAACAACTTCACCGTTTTGCTCAAGTATCATACCAAGACATCTGAAATCAAGATTATCAACAATTGTTTTCTTCCCACCTAAAACAAATAAACCAGATGAAGCATTATCGGCGATCGTATCTTGAATTTTTATCCTCCAGTCCTTAATCCTACTGTCAACGATTTCAATTGACGGGACGACAAATGCTGTCGCCTTTAAAACATCAGCCACTGTAACCTCAGGACCCTTTAAATCCTTCTCCATAACAAATGCAATCTCCCCTTCAACCCTCGGCTGAATTAAACTATCAAGTTTAACAACACCACCATCTTCAACATACATTGTGTCAAAAAGATAACCGAAATCAGGCTGGTTTACATTGAGCATCCTTTGAACCGCAAAACTTGTAATTCCAATCTTCTTCCCCTTGATCTTCAACCCCGTCTCCAACTTCCTCTTAACATTTTTAAGTTGAATTTTATAAGCATCCTCGATCGTGATATTTCCATCTCTTGAAGTCAACGGTTCAATTGGCTTTAAACTTAACTCAGCTTGATATAATTCATTCGCGAATGTTTCAACATAATTTCCCATGACAATTTTAAAATTATTTTTCAGCTAAAGATTCGCCGTCCTTCTAAATTAAATTCACAATTTTATGCAGACATTCTTCAACTCGGTGTAAAATTCAAAACTGTAAATTCCACCTTCTCTTCCAATCCCGCTCATCTTCATTCCACCAAAAGGCGTTCTCAAATCTCTCAAAAACCATGTGTTGATCCATATAACCCCAGCTTCAATCTGTCCAGCTACCCTATGTGCTCTGGTTAAATCTCTCGTCCATATGGTTGCGCTTAACCCATAATGAGTATTATTTGCCCTTTCAATTACTTCATCTTCCGTATCAAATGGCGAAACAGTTACGACTGGTCCGAAAATTTCTTCTTTTATAACCCTGCAATTATCATTTAACCCCACTATCACTGTAGGCTCAAGCCAATTACCGGATTTAAATTCTTCAGTAAGGTGCTCAGGCGTTTTTCCCCCTGTTAAAATTTTCCCACCATCGGCGACTGCAATTTCAAGGTAGGTGCGAACTTTATGCAAATGTTCCTCGCTTATCAAAGCCCCCATATCGGTTTCAAGATCTAATGGATTGCCAACTTTAATTTTCTTAGCTCTTTCCACAAGTTTTTCCACAAATTCATCATAAATTTTTCTCTCAACATAAATCCTCGACCCACAAAGACAAACCTCACCTTGATTTGAAAAACTTGATTGAATTGTCACATCAAGTGCTTGCTCAATGTCAGCGTCAGCAAAAATTATGTTTGGATTTTTCCCACCAAGTTCAAAAGATAACTTTTTCAAATGCTGGGATGCTGCCCTCATTATCGCTTGTCCAGTTGTTGTTTCCCCAGTAAGCGAAATCAACTTAACATTGGGATGTGAAACTATAAATTCGCCAGCAGAATTTGGACCAAATCCATGAACGACATTTAAAACACCATCAGGAAGTCCAGCCTCAGCTGCAATCTCAGCAAGTTTTGTTGCGGTTATCGGTGTAAGTTCCGAAGGTTTTATTATGCAGGTATTACCAGCAGCAAGACAGGGAGCAACTTTCCAAGTCGTAAGTAAAAGCGGAAGATTCCAAGGTGTTATAAGCCCAGCAACGCCAACCGGGCGTCTCAAAACATAATTTATCGCACCTCGATCATCAGTCTCGTAAAATTCTGTATGAACATATTTTGCAAACTCAGCAAAAAAGGAAAAGTTATAAGACGCCCGCGGCACCTCCATCCCCTTAGCAAGCTTTATAGGTTTACCAACATCTATTGACTCAAGATAAGAAATCTCCTCAAGTTTATCCATGATAAGCTCGGAAATTTTCATCAAATACTTGCTTCTCTCTTTAACAGGCATCTTGCTCCATACCTTAAAAGCCTCAAGCGCAGATTTAACCGCAAGTTCGACATCTTCTCTCTCGCTTTCAGGAACAGTTGCTATAACCTCGTTTGTTGCAGGATATTTACTTTCAAATCTTTTACCACTTACAGAATCAACAAATTTACCCCCTATGAAATTTTTTAACTCAAGGACTTTGTTTATTACTCCGCCTTTCTTACCTGTTAACTCATTTACCGCACTCATCAAACAAGCCTCCAATTTACATTTTTTAACTCTTCCGAAATTAATTTCGCAGTTTTAATTACATATTTTGAATATTCATCATAAGTTGCCTCATTAATTCTACTTGATGGACCCGAAATGCTCACCGCAGCTATTACTTTCCCCTCGCCATTAAAAATCGGCGCAGCGATACATCTCAACCCATCCTCAATCTCTTCATTATCAATTGCGTACCCACGCTCCCTAATTTTTTTCAATTCCTCAAACAAATCTTTTCTATTCGTGATCGTATTTTTTGTAAATCTTTTCAACCCTTTTTCCTTTATTATCCTTCTAACCTCGCTTTCTGGTAAAAAGGCAAGCATCACCTTACCAAGTCCCGTGCAATGCGCTGGGAGTCTTTTCCCAACCTCCGAGATAATTACAAAATTTCTATCAGCAATTATTTTATCAAGATATGCAACCTCGCCATTTTTAAGCGTCGCAAAGTGAACCGTCTCATTTAAATACCAATGCAAGTCCTCAAGATACTTCCTCGCTCTATCCACCATAATTTTTTTCAATGACACACTATTCCCAAGCTCATAAAGTTTAAGTCCCAGCCTATATTTCCCCGTTTCATTATTTTTTTCGATAACCCCAATTTTCTCCATTGAGCGAAGGAATCTATGGACGGTGCTTTTATGCATTTTTAAAACTTTACTTATCTCCCCAACGCCAAGCTCAAACCTGCCCCCATTCTGCGAAAAGACAGATAAAATTGCAAATGCTTTCTCAATTGAGCTATTTTTCTGTGTAGTGCGCATGCTCTTTAGGTTATTTCTTCTAAATTAAGATAAAAAATCTCCCAATTTGTGTCAATAGTTAATAATTTCACTGTTTCACTATGCGAAACAGCGTTTTGATAATAGGAATAAAAAATTTAAAGTTCCCCGCCTCTTATCTTCCCCTTTAACTCTTGAAGTTTTAAAAGTGCTTGAAGTGGAGTCATATTGTCAATGTCAAGATTCAAAATTTCTTGCCTCAATCTATCATCATTTAACTCAAATAAACTTATCTGAAACTTCTGCATCAACACCTCTTTCGAAATCTTCTTCTTTACTTTGCCCTGTGGCGTTAATTCCTTCTGCTCAAGATTTGCAAGAATTTCCTTCGCCCTATCGGTAACCTCCTTGGGAAGCCCAGCCATTTTCGCAACCTCTATACCATAACTGTGATCTGCATACCCAGGAACGATTTTATGCAAAAATATAACCTTATCACCAACCTCCCTAACATCCGCTTTAAAATTCTTTATCCTTGGAAATATCTCCGCAAGTTCGTTTAATTCGTGGTAATGTGTTGCAAAAATTGTCTTAGCCCTTACCCTTGGATTTTCATGGAGATACTCGGTTATAGCCCACGCTATCGAAATTCCATCAAATGTGCTCGTTCCACGACCAACCTCGTCCAAAAGTATCAAACTCCGCGGTGTTGCGTTGTTTAAAATATTCGCCATCTCATGCATCTCAACCAGGAATGTGCTCTCGCCCCCAGCTATGTTATCCGAAGCCCCAACCCTTGTGAAAATTCTATCAACAATCCCGATTCTAGCATAACTTGCCGGAACAAAACTACCAATTTGAGCTAACAAAACTATCAAACCAACTTGCCTCAAAAAAACACTTTTACCAGACATATTTGGACCAGTAATTATTAAAATCTGATTCTCAGAATTATCAAGCCTCACATCATTCGGAACAAATTTTTCTCCAGGCGGCAAAATCTTCTCAACAACCGGATGTCTTCCCCCTTTTATCTCAATTACATCACTCTCATCAACAATTGGACATATGTAATTGTTTTCAACTGCAACTTCGGAAAGTGAAACAAAACAATCAAGCATCGCTATCAATTGGGCATTTTTCTGAATCGATTCAGTATATTCCGAGATTTTTTCTCTTAACTGATTGAAAATCTCCGATTCAAGCGCGATCATTTTCTCCTCCGCGGTAAAAATTTTCTCTTCGTATTCTTTCAATTCCGGCGTGATAAATCTCTCAGCGTTTACAAGCGTTTGCTTTCGTATATAATCTGGGGGGACTTTATCAAGATGTGCCTTCGTTATTTCGATGTAATAACCGAAAACAGAATTATAATCAATCTTTAAACTCGGTATCCCGGTTCTCTCCCTTTCTTTTTGCTGTAAATTTGCTATAAATTCCTTGCTTGAACGACTTATATAACGCAATTCATCAAGTTCTGGATTATATCCATCCCTTATAACCCCACCATCGGCAACCGTCGCCGGCGGATCATCAACTATTGCAGATTCTATCAAAGCAACGACATTTTCAAGTGGATTCAAAAGTTTATATATCTTTTGAAGGGTTTCTGATTTAGTTTCAGCAAGAAGTGATTTTATCTTTGGAATTTTTTTAAGCGATTCTTTTAAGTTTATCATATCTCTTGGATTTGCTCTGCCAGTTGTCCCAGGAAGGTGAGCCCGAATTGCTATTCTTGACATCAACCTTTCAATATCACCGATCTCAACAAGAACCTCTTTGAGTTCTTTTCTTAACTTTGAGTTCTCATAAAGTTCCTTTACAGCTTCAAGTCGCTTTTGTATCGGCTCAAGCTTCTTCAAAGGTCTTAAAACCCAACGCTTCAGAAGACGCGCTCCCATCGGAGTTTGAGTTTTATCTATGATCGAAAAGAGGGTGCCATAGGTTGTTTCACCTGAATATGAAACTGCTATTTCAAGATTCCTCTTCGTTGCGGGATCAAGTATCATATAATCACTCACATCGTATCGAGAAATTCTTTTAATATGAACCAACCTCGTCCTTTGCGTATCTTGAAGATAGTGCAGAACAGCTCCGGCAGAAATTATCCCAAGCTCATCTATACCAAAACCTTTCAATGATTGAGTTTGAAAATGTCCCGTCAAAATCTCAAAAGAATAGTCATATTTAAAAACCCAATCTTCAAGCTTCGTAAAAGCCGGCTTAACCTGAACTTCTCCAAAAACTCGCTCGATGATATCCTTATGTGATTTGCTGTATAAAATTTCACTTGGAGTTATAGTGTCAAGCAAATTGGATAATTCATCAATTTTGACCTCAGTTGCGTAAAATTCACCGGTTGAAACATCAGCAAAAGCAGCTCCAACTTTGTCACCTTTGAAAAACAAAGCACAAACAAAATTATTTGCCCTATTGTCAAGAAGTTTATCGCTAACAGCAACGCCAGGAGTGATTATCTCAATGACATCCCGTTTGACTATTCCCTTTGCCAGCTTTGGATCCTCAAGTTGTTCACAAATAGCAACTTTATATCCCGCCTTGACGAGTTTTGGAAGATATGTATCAAGTGCATGATGTGGAAACCCCGCAAGCGGAACATCGGCTGCTGCGCCATTTGCTCTTTTGGTTAAAGCTATACCTAAAACTTTGGCTGTTATCTTCGCATCCTCCTCAAACGTTTCATAAAAATCCCCCATTCTAAACAAAACTATAGCATCTGGATATTGTGCCTTTATCTTGCGGTATTGCCTCATCAACGGCGTTGACATAACAACGCAAAATTTATTTTATCTCCTCCCGTATCTCATTTCAAATTCATAGCTTCTAAATACCTTTACCTCAGGATATTCCTCTCGCAGATAAATTTCAACTTCCGGAGTAAAATGATAACCCACTATAAAGACATAGACATCAGCATTCAGGTGATTTCTTAACCTTTCCCTCTTCTTTACAAGCTTATCAACTTCACTCCTACTTGGTCTTGACTTGCATTCACCGATCACATAAACCTTTTCGCCATTTCTTCTCCCCTCAATATAAATGTTAACTTCATCATATCTCCCATCCGGATAGACAATGTTCTTCCGCCCTACTACTTCAGCTTCAATCCCATATTCATCTCTTGCAAACTCATTCATATAAAGCATAACCTTATCCTCAAGCCCGTATCCAACTGTATCCGAAATGCCAGCAAGTATTTCCCTTGTCCTTTGATGCTCAGCTATAAGCTGATTTAACCTCTCCTCTGTCCTCCTCTGCGCCTCAGCAAGCTGATCTACCCTTTGAGCAAGCGAATTGAGCCTCTCCTCTGTCTTCCTCTGTGCCTCAGCAAGCTGATTTATAGCCTCCCACACTCTCTTAAAGTTCTCCTCAGTCATTTCTCTAAACAATACTAACTCCTCTTGCGTCTTCCTTTGCGCTTCCGCAAGGGAAAGGACATTTTCACTAAGTTGCTTAACTATTCCCTTCAACTCTTCAAAATCATCTCGCCCAACATATGTAACCCGGATTCTTTCATACACCAACTTTGCTATTTCTTCAATTAATTCCGGTGTTATCTTTATGTCCTTTCTTTGCTTTCCCATCTAAAGTTTCAATTTGAATTTCTATTTTTTCTAAAGTTAAAAAAATCATTCCTAAAAAAACAACTTTCTAAACCTAAAGTACCACGCCTCGGATTTGTTGATTTTTTCTTTTCCTTTATTGTCTTAATTATATTTCTAATCTTTTATAAAGTGCCTATAACAAAAAACATAATATATTTTCCTCTGTTTCTTCTTATCGCAGTTATCACATCGTTT
>JBKBWH010000039.1:0-11580 GCA_046289115.1 Candidatus Kryptonium sp. | reverse complement strand
CTTATCTTCAACGCCAAGTCGTTCATAATCATTATCGTAAAGAAGGCAAATTTCTCCAATCGGCTCTGGCTCGGGAAGATCCACCGCCTCAATTATAAAGAGAAAACCATTGTTCGAAAGATATTCGTAAACTTCAACGACTTCATCCCATGTATGTTCCGGTTCTCCCTCCGCCTCAAGAACAAGCGGATCATTGTTCCACTCAAAAGCCATCTCAAGATCATCAAGCGTAAACGGACGAAGCAGGGTCTTTTCCCCTTTCAAAACTATGTTGTGAACTCTTATCACGGTTGAATTTTGAATTTTTTTGATTCATTCATTATAATTGCGATACATCTCGCAGTTATCAAGGCATCTTCAAGCGCATTATGCCCCTCAGATTTTCGCTTGAGCCCAAAGTATTCAGCAATTCCATCAAGACTTAATGACTTCGGCGTTGGCATGTTGTTGTTCTTCAAAATTGTGAAGTAATAAAAAGCAAGTATGTGAAGGTCAAGCACCCTGCTCGAAAATGGCCACTCGTATTTTGCTTCCCGATATGCAAAATGCAAAAAATTTATATCAAATGTCACACTTTGACCACAAAGAATCAATTCTTTTAGAACACCTCTCGCTGTCTCAGGCTTTTTTAGAGTCCTAAGAATCCAGGACTCAAATTTTGGAATGACATCATAAATCATTGGAGCATCCTTCAAATCATAAAGCGAAAGTTGATGAACTCCCATCGCAGGAATTGAAAATCTATCCTCGTGCAGAGGATATACATTTGTTAAAAAAGTGCCAAGCTCGTTCCAGTTTTCGTCAAGTAGACAAGCACCAAGTTGAATTATTTCGTGATAACCAGGCTCAAGCCCCGTAGATTCAACATCAACCACGAGATACCTCATTTACTTCTGAAATATTTTGTTTTTAACATCATACCCAAGTTTTTCAAGCTCTTTGCTTACTATTTCAACAACTTTGCCAAAGTCTTCCTTGTCATTTACAAAATCAATCTCGTCCGTTTCAAGTATCAACATCCGACCGAGATTGTATCTTGAAATCCAATCTTCATAATGCTTATTAAGTCGCTCAAGGTATTCGCGAGGTATATTTTGTTCAAATGCTCTACCGCGAAGTTTTATCTGCTTAACAAGGGTGTCAACATTTGCGCGAAGATAAATGATAAGGTCAGGTGGTTTTAAAAAACTTGTCATTATATTAAAAAGTTCAACATAATTTCTATAATCTCGTTCATCCATATTCCCCATCTCATAAAGATTTCTGGCAAAGATTTCAGCGTCTTCATAAATTGATCTGTCCTGAATCACCGAATAAGGCAAGTTCACAATCTCCATATGATCTTTAAATCTTTTTGAAAGAAAATAAATCTGTAAATTAAACGACCATCGTCTCATATCTTTGTAAAAATCATCAAGATATGGATTGTCATCGACCGATTCGTAATACGCCTTCCACCCGAAATATTCACTTAATAACCTTGTAAGCGAGGATTTACCAGAACCAATATTCCCAGCAACCGCAACAAAAACTTTTTTCTCTTTCATTTAACTATTCGATTTTTTCTCAAAACTTACTTATAAATTGCGCTATTATTTTTGTCGCAAGAACAACCCTTGGTGAGGGGCGAAGCAAAATATCTGGATCAATTTTAAAAATCTTATTTTCCTTTACCGCCTTTATGTGTCTCCACTCTGGAAACATTCTTAAAAGTTCATCTTTGCCAATGTTTGGTTCAGTTAAAATTATCATATCAGGATTAACTTTCAAAATTTGCTCCCTGTTCAGTATTGGATAGTTCTGCCCTAAATTTCCAACTATGTTCATCCCACCCGCATTTTCAATTATCTCGTTTATAAATGTATTCTTACCAGCGGTCATCAATGGATTAAGAGATAAAAGAACAAAAATTTTCGGCTTTATTTTCCCAGCGTTGCTCGCCTTAACTCTTTCAAGTTCCTTTTTTAAACTATCAACCAGAAAATTCGCTCTCTCTTCAATGCCACATATTTTCCCGATGTCAAATATCGTTTTAAAAATACCATTAAAATTTCTCGGATTCGTCACAAAAACTTTAAACCCAATGTTTGTTAACTTATCAAAAGTTTCACGGGTATTCCCCTCAACCGTCATTATGACAAGGTCAGGTTTAAGCGAAACGATGACTTCGTAATTGGGATCGATAACCCCACCAACTATAGTTTTAGACTTGGCTTCAGGTGGAAAATTGCAGTATCTTGTAACCCCAACAACTTTATCAGCAACCCCGAGAAAGAAAAGAGTTTCAGTTATGCTCGGCGCAAGCGAAACGATCCTTTGTGGTGGTGAGTCGAACTCAATTTCCCTGCCAAGGTCATCATAAATCTTTATCTGCGTGAAAAGTTGAGTTGCGATGTAAAGTATAAGAAGAATTAACTTAAGATGACGGCGCATTAATCTCCAATTCAACTTTTATTTGAAAAAATATAAAAATTGATCGAATATGCCAAATTTTATATTCAAGGGTTGACCTTAGGGATACGGATTGGTTAGGGAAGGTCGCGAGGGAAGGGACTTAAATTTATTTCTTTTTCAACTTATACCAAAAATAATCGCCTCTAATTTTACGCTTGAAGCTTAACTTCCCAGTATTAGGAAATACTTGAATCCTTCTTATACAAAGTAAATCATCATCAATAAATGGGTGAGCGCAATCACCCGCAACTGCATATTTATATCCAGCCTGAATGACAATGCTTTTAACTTCTTCGTTTAATTTACCGTAAGGATAAGCAAATGATATAACTTTGCGTCTAAGTAATCTTTCAAGTTTCTCTTTCGATTTGAAAATTTCTTCAACTGCTTCCTCTTTGCCTATTTTTGTAAGGCAAGGATGAGTTAGAGAATGAGACCCAAATTCAAAACCATATCTGCTCATTTCAAGAATTTGCTCCTCAGATAAAAGCTTTAACCTCGGTTCCAAAGTTTTGTCTTTATCCCAGAGATTTTCTTTAAGTCCAGGGACGAGAAATATAACCGCTTTAAAATTATACTTTCTTAAAATTGGAAACGCGATAGTATAGTTATCCTCATACCCATCATCAAAGGTTAATATCACGGTCTTGTCTTCATAACCCTTGTATTCGTTAAATGTTATCGTTTTATATCCTTTTTTGAAAAGATACTTCATCTGCCATTCAAATTTGCTTTGAGTTACATAAATTCCTTCCTTTCCAGATTCTTTTTTATCTTTTACAACTCTATGATACATTAAAACGGGGATTTCCCTCTTACCCCTTAAAAGTCGTTTATATATTGTTTCTATTCGGTCTGCTACCTTTTAAAGATTAAATTCATTTTGAGCGAAAGATTTAATTTTGTCAACACACGGCTTTGTCTCAAGAACTTTTATGACATCTTCTTTAACTTTATTAAAATCAAAATTTGGATTTCCTTCAATGCCCTGATATTCTTTAAGGACTATATCACCGAAGTTTGTTTTTAACGCCTCTTTAATGTTTTCTTCCGTGATTAACCCATGGGAACATCCCTCCAATTGCAATGGTTGGAACGCCAAGGCAAAGCCCCTTTATTGCTATCCTCCCCGAAGCAATGAGAACCGAGCTTTTACTTATTATTTCAACTAAATCCTCGCTGAAACCAATATACTTTATTCTCGGATCAATAGAAGCGAATCTTTCTCTATCTTTTGCATGCCCAACAAGAGTAATTTTTATATCTGGGATTTTCAAAATGTAGTTTTTTATCAGATAGTAAATTATCTCTCCTTTTAAGCCAGATAATCTACCAGCAATTGTCACAAGATTTTCCTCTTTGATGTTTTCTTGATACAATTTAATTTCATCCATGTTGACCCCATTTCTCAAAACCTCTATACATTCCGGCTTAACATTAAGGTCATTGATTAAATGCTCTTTTATGTTTTCACATACAGCAATTATATAATCCCCGAATGCTTTTATTATTTTCCTTGAGATATGAAGATGCTGTCTTCCGTGGACAGTCGTAACAAGTGGGATTCCACAAATTTTGGAAGCAAAGAAGCTTACCCGGCCAGATGCTCTTGAGTGTGCATGAAGCAGGTCAATTTTTTCATTTTTAATTAATTTTGTGAGAAAGAATATATGCCTTAATCTGTTGGGATAATTTCTATTGTTTAAGTCAAGCGGGATATAGTGTGCCTGTGTCTTTAGAGTTAAAGTAAAAGTATCAGAAATAATAAAAACCTTATGTCCCCTTTTTATCAGTTCATCTGCTATTGATACTGCGTAAGCTTCAGCTCCAGTTACCTCCCTTTGAGATAAAACGAAGCAAATATTCATAATGATTGGCTCAAAAAACAAAGATATTTTTTCAATTTTAAAACCCTTGGGGCGAGATTGAATCTCGCCCCTAAGGAAAGATTACTTCGGCTGCTCCTCTTTTGGCTTTGATTTCTTTTTAGCTTCCTTCGCCTTCTTCACAGCCTTTTCCTTCTTCTCAGCTTTCTTTGTCGTGTCAGCCGGGGCTTTTTTCTGTTCTGTCACAGCTGGCTTTGCTGGTTGCTGGGTTTGCTGAGCTTGTTGTGCAAAAACCACAGCATTTAAGCCGAGAATTAATGCGACCGCTAAGAGAATTAAGCGCTTCATTTTTAAGCCTTTTTATTTTGTTTTTAAAAATTTTTTGCAATTACAATTTACAAATCCAACATTAAACGAAGATGAAAAGAAAATTAAACTTTTTTCATTTTCCCCAATCCCTTTTTCATGATAGCACTGGCAAAATAACACTAAACTTGCTTCCCTTGCCAAGTTCACTTTCAACTTCTATTCTTCCATTATGTGACTCCACTATTGACTTTGCAATTGATAAGCCAAGCCCCGCCCCACCACTATCTCTGGTTCTAGCTTTATCAACACGATAAAATCTTTCAAATATCAAACTAATTTCATCTTCTGGAATTCCAATGCCCGTGTCAACGATTGACACATTAACAAAGTTGTTTTCTCTCACAATGGAAATTGTAACCCTACCGCCACTTTTATTATACTTTATAGCATTGTCAAGTAAATTTAAGAATAATTGTTTCAACCTTATTTCATCGCCAAGGACGATCGCCTCATCAAGCTGTTCGGCTTCAACTTTAACACCCTTTTCTTCGGCAAGTATATCAACATCTTCAAGTAAATCTTTTATAAGTTTGGCTATATTAACCTCTTTAAAATTAAGATTAACTTGACCTGTATCTGATTTAAAAAGCATTAATAAGTTCTCAACCATATTTGAAAGTCGAACGACCTCATCAAGTATATTTATAAGCGTTTTTCTCAATTCACTTGATTTCTTTTTTCCCGAGATAGCAAGCTCAATTTCACCGCGAATTATCGTTAAAGGAGTTTTAAGTTCATGAGATACATCAGCTGAAAATTGTTTCATCTGCTTAAAAGATTTATCAAGACGCTCAATCATATTATTTAAAGTTTTTATCAGCCGTGCTATCTCATCATTTGATTTTGGCTCAGGAATTCTTCTATCTAAATTCCCTACGGTTATTTCATTCGCAATCCTGACTATATGATCGACTGGCTTTAGAGAACGACCAGCGAGAAAAACTCCACCGACTATTGAAACCAAAAGAGCCAAGGGAGCAAGCAGTATTAAAATCCTGAACAAATTTGACAAAGCATGATTTATCTCTTCAAGTGGATATGCGACGCCAATGGTCAAGTATTTTGATTTTAAAACGGCTAATCTGATTTTATGAAGGTTAAATTTACATGTTATTAAAGAAATCTCACCCTCCTCTGCTGAAACTGAATCTAAGGGTAGATCAAGCGAACCCAAACTTAATGACCTGTAAATCTCTTTCCCATCTTTATCTTTAATCTGAATAAATTGTTTCTTTGAGCTCAGCAGAGAGTGCTCATAAATAATATTCCATATCTCATCCTCAAGTGTGGAATCAACCGATGCTTCGTTTTCTTCACCTGTTTCCGATATTAAAGATTCAAAATTAGATATCTTAGGCTCAACGGCATCCCTAATCCATTTCGCCTCGGAACGAAGGGAATTGTCAAGCCCATCTAACAAATTTTTTCTCGTGTAGTAATAAGCAAAAACCCCGTAGATTCCAAGCGTTAAAATCAGGGCAAGCGAGTAAAGGATGGCAAGTTTAAATTTAATTGAACTAAACATATCTATTCCTCATTTATTGTATAACCAACACCACGAATTGTATGAATCAACTTTTTTGAAAAACCCTCATCAATTTTCTTCCTCAATCTTCTGATATAAACATCAATTATGTTTGAACCGGTATCAAAATGATAATCCCAGATATGCTCCGCTATCATAGTCCTTGTTAAAACTCTACCCTTATTGCGAATCATATATTCAAGCAGAGCAAACTCCCTCGCTGTTAAATCAATTATTTTGTCACCACGCTTTACAGTGTGTTTAACAATGTCAAGCTCAAGGTCTGCAACTTTTATTATGTTCGATTTTTCAGAAGATGATCTTCGTAAAAGTGTTCTAACCCTGGCAAGAAGTTCAGCAAATGCAAATGGCTTTGTAAGATAATCATCTGCCCCAAGGTTTAATCCTTCAACTTTGTCTTCAATGGAACCTTTTGCAGTTAAAATTAAAATAGGCGTATTAATTTTATTCGCCCTTAAACTTTTCAAAACATCAAGTCCATTTTTCTTCGGCAAAAGTATATCAAGAATTATTAAATCGTATTCAGATGTTAAAGCCATAAACTCGCCCTTTTCACCATCATAGGCAACATCAACGGTAAAAAATTCCTCTTCAAGCCCGCGTTTTATGAAACTTGCCACTTTTTTCTCATCTTCTATCAAAAGTATCTTCATAGGTTAAATTCATCATTTTTATTTGAAACTGATTCATCTACAGTTCTTTTAGTTTTTCGTATCTTGAAATTATCCTCCCAACAACCATTCCCCCTTCATATTCAGGAACTATAACTTCATCTGCACCGGCTCCCTTCATCGCCTCAGCATATCTCAAATTCCCAGCCCTTGAGATCACCTTTATATTTGGATTTAACATTTTTGCAGTTATCGTTATGTAAAGATTATCAGCGTCGTTGTCAATCAATGTGCATATAAACTTCGCCTTCTCAATCCCCGCGCTCAAAAGCACGCTTCTTCTCCTCGCATCCCCTTGAATTGCATTTATACCTTCTCTCAGCAATTCTTTTACAATGCCCTCGTTTATCTCAATCAAAACAAAAGGTAGGTTTAATTTTATAAGCTCATCAACAACCGTCCTGCCAACTTGACCATATCCGCAAACTATATAATGATTTTTAATTTTTGAAATTGCGAACTCACTCATACGCTTCCTCCAAAGTGTTTTTAATTCACCACTAAATATATTCACAAGAATTCTCTCAATAAACCAAACTTGAAAAAAGAAAATCCCAACATAAACAACAAATGCAAATATCTTGGTTAAATCTCTCCTATCTTCAGATATAGCGTGCGGATGAGTTATCCAGAAAAAAGCATCAACCCAGGATATATCTCTTTCAAGATGCTTGTAAATAACCATTGAAATCGCAAAGAATAGAATAAGAAAAATTAACGGTGACAAAATTGCAGTAAGAATGAGGTGAAAAATTTTTAATAAATTCCGAAGCATCCCATCAAAATGTGCCTAAGTTTTCTCTATCCACTTCAAATTTTTTTAAATTTAGTTAATTCACTCAACTTTCTCAATACCCTACCCCTTTGCCCACGCTGTATTTAACTTCATCTCTTAAACCTTTAATCGCCTTGATTTTTATACCCTGCTTTCTTCCTTTCTAAGTAAATTTAGAACAAGACCCGGCGCTGATTTCATCTTCTGAACAAGTGAAGGTGAATAAAGAAAGTTTACGGCATTTTTAATCGTTTCCAAAAGCTTTTCATCATATCCAAACCACCACAATCTATATGGAGAGATAAAGTCAAAACTTTCGAACTTTATATTTACCATATCATAAAGCCCGAATTCAGAGTGAACCCTTCCAAACCCACTTGCCTTAACACCACCGCACGGTGCTTTCGCATCACCGTAGTGAACTATGCACTCATTCACAAGAACAGAGCCAGACTTGATTTTTTTGACCATTTCCCTAGCTCTACGCTTATTTTTCGTCCACACGCTCGCCGAAAGACCGTATTCGCTGGAATTCACCATTTCAACTACTTCATTTTCATCTTTGAACTTAATAATCGGCAAAACAGGACCGAAAGTTTCCTCATTCATAAGAAGCATTGAATTATTAACATCTACTACGACCGTTGGCTCAAAGAAGTATCCCTTTAATTCGTTACCGTTTTTGTCCCTTGGGAAAATTCTCTTTCCACCAGTTAAAATTTTTGCGCCCTTTGAGACCGCATCTTGAATTTGATTCTCAATGATTTTGAGTTGCTTCTCATTGTTTATGGGACCGATTTCAACATCTGGATCAAATCCGTTGCCAATTTTTAATTTTTTTGTCTTTTGAACAACTCTTTCAACAAAATCTTCAAAAATTTTTTCATGAACATAACAAACTTCAACAGAGACGCATGTCTGCCCAGCATTTGCAAAAGCCCCCCACACAACTGCACTTGAAACAAACTCAATATCAACATCATCAAAAACTATCATTGGATCTTTACCACCGAGCTCGAGTGTCACCGGTATCGGCTTTTTACCCGCGTTCTGCATTATGATCTTACCTGTTTTTGTACTCCCTGTAAATGAAATTTTATCAACTTGCGAATTAACAAGCGCCTCCCCAACATCGCCAAAACCAATCACGATATTAAAAACACCCTCGGGAAAACCAGCTTCCTTAAAAATCTCATAAATTTTTAAACCAATTAGACTTGTATATTCCGACGGCTTGAATATAACGCAATTACCAGCAACGAGTGCAGATATGATTGGAGCAATTGGAAGAAGCAATGGATAATTCCACGGCGATATCACAGCTACAACTCCAAGCGGTTCAAAATGAATGTAGTTGCTTTTAACCCAGAACAAAGGTATTTGAGATCTAACTTTTCTTGGCTTTAAAATTCTCTTTGAATTTTTAATGTAAAAATCAAACAGATCAAGCGTTGGGAAAATTTCCATTGAATAAGATTCAACTATCGGTTTCCCATTTTCAAGCGTTATCAATTTCGCAATCTCATCCCGATTTTTGTAAAGAATTTCCCGTGCATTTTTCAAAAGTTTTAATCTTTCATCAATCCTGGTATTTGCCCATTTTTTAAACGCTTCCTGCGCTCTTACAGAAATTTTAAAAACCTCGTCAATAGGTGTTGTTTCAATTTCCGATATAACTTCAAGAGTTGCTGGATTAATTGATTTCAATTTCATTTTAAGCTCCACCTATGTTTTTATGCTTAAAACAGAACTTATCAACTTCTTTGTATAACCATGCTCCGGTTCATAAAATATCTTTTCAATTAATCCTGATTCAACTATTTTCCCAGCCCACATCACCATAGCTTTATCCGCAATCCTTTTCGCAACCCCAATATCATGGGTGATAAATAAAACGGTCAAATTGAATTCACTTTTCAAAACCTTTAAAAGTTCTATGATCTGAACTTGTATTGAGACATCAAGAGCTGAGACAATTTCATCGCAAATTAAAAATTCTGGTCGTAAAGAAATTGCCCTTACTATGGCGCAGCGCTGAAGTTGTCCCCCGCTCAATTGATGAGGATATTTTTTTAATATATCGGGATGAAGCGTTAATGTTCGCATCAATTGAACCACATAGTCTTCAACCATTGAACTTTCAACGACTTTATGGAACTTAACAACTTCAAAAATTTGAGTTCCGATTTTATAGATTGGATTAAAAGTTGTATATGGGTCTTGAAAGATCATTTGCATCTTTCTTCTAAAGGGGCGCATCATTTCCTTATCAAAATTAGTTATGTTAACACCATCAAAGAAAATTTCTCCCTCGTCTGGCTCGATCAGCTTTAAAATCAATTTGCCAAGCGTTGATTTACCGCTTCCGGACTCGCCGATAAGAGCATATATTTCACCTTCGTTGATTGAAATATCAACATCATCAACTGCTTTTATAACTTTCCCACGAGCATAAAAATACTTTTTCAAATTTTTCGCCTTTACTTTTTCCAATTTACTTATCGGATTTTTTTGAGATTAAAAATTGGATGAGCATTCCCACTCCAATGATGCTTGCCGTTTCCGAACGCAATCTCCTCTCCCCAAGCGAAACAACATCAAAGCCAGATTTAACCGCCAACTCAACTTCTTCATCTGTAAAACCTCCCTCAGGTCCAACTGCAACTAAAATAGACTTTGCATCTTTTAGCTGTTCAGTGTAATCATACAGCAAAAACCTCTGAAAATTATCACCTTCGTGCAAAATGATTCTTTTATCGTATGCCTTAGCTGCGGGGATAAAATTTTTTAAGCTAACAGGTTCACAAAGTTCGGGTATCAAAGCTCGATTTGATTGCTTGCAAGCTGAAATGAGTATTCTTTTCCATCTTTCGATTTTATTTTGTGAAATATCTTTTGGGGACTTCGCCGAAACCACGCGCTCAGTTATAAGCGGGATGATGTGTTTGACCCCAAGCTCTGTTAACTTTTCAAGTGCAAACTCAAACCTTTCTAAATTTTTCAAAACCGCCTGCGCAATCGCCACATCCTCATCTATCTCACCTTTCATAAAATCTTCCGAAATTATCCCGCATTCAGCTTTATCACGACCTATATTTACAATTCTGGCAGTATAAATTTTCCCAGTGCCATCGAAAAGATATATTAATTCCCCCTTTCTTTTTCTTGAAACGCGCACAAGATGAAAGAACTCCTCACCAACAACTTCACCAAAGCCATTCTTTATATTCCCAGGCTCAATGTAAAAACTTTCCATTACCAGCATGGGAAATTTTTTGTTTTGTTAAAATTAACTCTTTTAACCCTTTCAATCAAATACTAAACCCGCTCAAGAATAACTTGATAATTTCCCAAAATTTGGGTAAAATAAACTTGGATAAAAAACATAAGCCTTCATCAAGTCATGTTCAGAGTTTTGTTAGCATTATTAACCGCCTCACAACTCTTGGGGCAGAATCCGTTGCGAATAAATGCTGATTATGCATCCTTTAAATACGATGCTTCGCGAAACTATGTTGAAATCTATTACTCGTTTCAGTACAATCAGCTCAAACTCACAAAAGATGAAACAACTTTTAAAGGTGGACTCGTAATTCAGGTTCTATTGAAACAGCCTCAAAGGGATACCATAATTCAAGGCAAGGCATGGAAAATTCCAATTGAAATTAAAGATACCAGCGAAATTGACCCAAATAAAAATTTGATTGGTGCTACCGCTTTCCTTATTGAACCTGGCAAATATCAATTTATTTTAATAGCCCGAGACCTTAATGATTTCTCAAGATTTGATAGCCTCGTGATACCTGCATTAATAAATCCAGTGCCAGAAAATAAACTATGGCTAAGCGATGTCGAACTTTGTTCAAATATCTACCAATCGAACAATAGGGAAAGCGTCTTTTACAAAAACACATTTGAGGTTATACCGAACCCGAGCTT
>JBKBWH010000038.1:0-11714 GCA_046289115.1 Candidatus Kryptonium sp. | reverse complement strand
CGGTGGATTTTCAAGGGTGAAAAAATAAAAACACATGTTTAAATTCCACACTGGTTCGATGCTCACTCAAAACCCTCGTGATTTACAACAAAAAACAAAAGGGTTTAAATTCCACACTGGTTCGATGCTCACCGTTCAAAAATTATAAAATTTTACACAGAAAGTCAAGCTTTTTCAGCTTAAATCAAGTCGTGAAGCAAAATGCAAAAATACATAGCTCGCGACTAAAGTTGATTTTTCGCCCACCGCCCCCGAATACCCTACCCTAAGCCATAAACTCATATCCCTCTATTTTCACGCTCATCTTTCCCAAAACATTTTTTAAACCCCCATAACCTTGAACTCCCATTTTGATTTTCAAATAAAAAATTTGTATTATTAAGTGAATTCCGCAAAAAAGGGTAATTCAAAAAGTCAAATAAAATGCCCAGGAAAAACAAAAATTGCATCGCTTGTGCGTTTCAAGGGTTTGTATTAAAAATAACAAGTTTAATTCTTTATGGAAAAGAACAGCGAAATAATCAAAATTCTTTTAATTGAAGATGACCCCAACATTGCGGGTTTAATCAAGTATTATCTAAACTCATATCAAAAATATTCCTTTGCTGTTGACTGGGTTGAAACTGCAGAGAAAGGAATTGAAAAACTTTCCCTGGCGAACACCTACAATTTAATTTTGCTTGATTACTATCTCCCAGAAATGAACGGAATAGAAGTGCTTAAAATTATCAAATCGCGAAACATAGATACATTAGTGATAATGCTCTCAAGCGTAAAGGAAAAAGAAGTTATGAGCGAAGTTCTAAAACTTGGAGCAATTGATTACTACATGAAGGAAGATGTCATCGGACCACTTTTACCCGTCATCATAACAAACGCTATTGAGAAAGAAAATCTCAAAAGGCAAATTGAAAAAGATAAAGGTGAACAATCTCAAAAAATTGAAGCAATTCAAGAAATAGTTATCACCGTATCACACGAGATAAATAACCCACTTGCTGCGATAAAACTTGCAACAAATATCTTGCTTAAAAAAGATCTCTCACCCGATGTAAAAACATACATCAAAATAATCAAAGAAAGCACAGATAGAATTGAACAAACTGTCTTAAAATTAAGGGAACTTAAAAGTGACCAAATCGTCCCATATGTAGGGAAACTAAGAATGTTTGATCTATCAAATAAATCAGGTCAGCAACAAAGCGAAAGCAAAGAATGAGTAGAAAAAATGTCCAAGCAAAAATTTTAATCGTTGATGACGAAGAATATCTATGCGAGTTATTAAAAGATGAACTGCTTTCAACAAATCTCTTTGAAGTTGAAATAGCAAACGATGGAGCACAAGCGATAAATAAAATTCAGAATAAAATTTACGACATCGTCCTTCTTGACATAAAAATGCCAAGAATCTCCGGGATTGAGGTTTTAAAGTTTATAAAAGAATATTCCCCGGACACGGAAGTGATAATGATAACTGCACTTGGAGATATAAAACTTGCAGTTGAAACAATTAAACTTGGTGCGTTTGATTTTATAACGAAACCATACAACTTTGATGAATTGCTCGTCTCAATTCAAAATGCGCTTGAAAAACGACAGCTCAAGCTTCAAAACATACTAATGCAAAAGGAACTATCGCATCTCACACAAAGCGATGAGATAATCGGACAAAGCAAAGTATTTAGAGATGTACTTGACATTGTTGCGCGGGTGGCTGGAACTGATACAACAGTTTTAATTTACGGTGAAAGTGGAACCGGGAAAGAGGTCATAGCTCGCCTCATCCATAAAAATAGTTTGCGTAAGGATAAACCATTTGTCCCAATAAATTGTGCTGCGATCCCAGATACACTTCTTGAATCAGAACTATTCGGTTATGAAAAAGGAGCCTTCACAGATGCCCACACATCAAAACCAGGGCTTGTGGAAATCGCAAATGGTGGGACTTTGTTCCTTGACGAAATTGGCGATTTAAGCCAATATGTTCAACCGAAGTTATTGAGATTTATTGAAACGGGTGAATTTAGAAGGGTTGGTGGAAACAACATCTTAAAAGTTGATGTGAGAATAATCTCAGCTACGAATAAAGACTTAAATGAAGAAGTTAAAAAAGGTAACTTCAGAGAAGACTTGCTTTACAGGTTAAATGTTGTAACAATTAGACTTCCCGCCCTAAGAGAAAGAAGGGAAGACATCCCATTGCTTGTTGAATATTTTCTTAACAAAAAAACACGAGGAAGGAAAAAAATTAGTCCAGAGGCAATGCAAATCTTGGTAAACTACGACTGGCCTGGGAATATCCGAGAGCTTGAAAATGTAGTTGAAAGAGCAGCGATACTTGCTAAAGACGACATAATAAGACCCGAAGACCTGGCATTAAAACCTGAACTTAAAGAAGATTACTATGCAAAACTTATGCGAAAACCCGTAAATACTCTTTCACTTGCTGAGCTTGAAAAAATCCACATTGAAAATGTTTTAAAAGCAAACAACTGGAATAAGTCAAAAACTGCCGAAATTCTCGGCATCAGTTTAAAAACCTTGTATCTTAAATTAAAGCGGTATGGAATAAGTGAACCGTTTTAGTTTTTGGTTTTAATCAATTTTTTAAAATAAAAAACGGGGAGATAAAGTTATGGATATGGAAAGAGAAAATATCCAAATGCAGGAGCAGGAGGAAACTAAACCAAGGTTGATAGCTGGTCGTCAACCCGTCATTGAAGCGCTAAAATCACAAAGCGTGATGATCGAAAAAATTTATCTTCTCCACGGCATAAGGGGAAGCCAAATTGACAAAATCAGAAATCTTGCACGCAAAAAAGGCGTGCCATTTGTTGAGCTGAATAAGCAGCGATTCCGCGAACTTGCAAGCGATATAGCAACACAAGGAGTTATCGCAGTTATAAGTGAAGCGAAATATATAAGCGTTGATGATATTCTAAATGTAGCAAAAGAGAGAAATGAACTACCTTTCATTTTAATACTTGATGAAATAGTTGATCCCCAAAACTTTGGAGCGCTTGTCAGAACCGCCGAATGCGCAGGGGTTCATGGAATTATAACCACAAAACATCATACTGCAATTATAAATTCAACTGTTGCGCGCACATCCGCTGGAGCAGTTGCGCATGTCGGAATAGCGAAGGTTACAAATCTTGCCCAAACTCTTGATGAGTTAAAAGAAAAAGGGATATGGATCGTCGGTGCGGACGCAAACGCTTCAAGGCTTTACTACGAGATTGATTATACAGTGCCAGTTGCAATCGTAATAGGAAACGAAGGACGTGGTTTAAGATTTTTGACCAAACAAAAATGTGATTTCCTTGTAAAAATCCCAATGTATGGAAAAGTTGAATCGCTAAATGCATCTGTTGCGGGAGCTTTGATAATGTATGAGGTCGTGAGAGCGAGGGAACTGAAAAAGAAAAAAATTTCAAATCCGTATCTAACTTTAAATGAAACACTTATCCTCTCACCCACAACCTTTGTTCAAGCGCCGGAGCCACTACCTCCTCAAGCAGAAACAAATCAAAACACTGAGCAAATTGAAGACAAAAAAACGAAGTCAAAAAAGAAAACAGCGAAATCTAAAAAGTGAATCAGCAAGTTCAAAATAAAATTTTTCATCTTGCAGAAAAATTTTTCACCAGAATGCTTTCGATAAGAAGAAAGATTCATCAATATCCAGAGCTTGCTTACGAAGAATATAAAACATCAAAACTTGTAGCACAAAGCCTTAAATCACTTGGTTTAAAAGTCCAAACTGGAATCGCTAAAACGGGCGTGGTCGGTATCCTTGAGGGATCGAAGAAAGGAAAAGTTGTCGCACTACGTGCTGATATGGATGCCCTACCGATACAAGAGCAAACTGGTTTACCCTTTTCTTCGAAAATTCCCGGAAAAATGCATGCTTGTGGACACGATGCGCATACAGCAATGGTTCTTGGCGCAGCAATGATATTAAAACAATTTCAAAGTGAACTAAATGGAACGGTCAAATTTATTTTTCAGCCAAGCGAAGAAAAAAATCCCGGTGGCGCAAATCAAATGATAAAAGAAGGCGTACTTAAAGATCCAAAAGTTGATTACATCTTCGGTCTCCATGTTCGCCCAGATGCTAAACCTGGAACAATTTTCCTTAAAGATGGACCGCTTATGGCGTCAGCAGACGAAATTTACATTAAAATTAAGGGAAAAGGCGGGCATGGTGCTCGCCCCCATTTCACAATTGATCCAATAGTAATTTCAGCGGAAGTCGTTCTCGCATTACAAAAAGTCGTAAGCAGATTTTTTGACCCCATTGAACCAAGAGTTTTGACAATCGGATCAATTCACGCAGGAACAGCAACCAATATAATCCCAGACGAGGTCACAATATCAGGAACACTCAGAACGATGAACGAAGAATGGCGTAAAAATGCATGGCAAATGATCAATCAAATTCTACACGGAATAACATCTGCTTATGAGGCTGATTACGAATTAAAAATTAATCAAGGTTACCCAGTTTTGGTAAACGATCCAGAAACCACAAAGTTTGTAAAAGAAAAAGCAATTGAACTACTGGGGAAAGATAAAGTATTTGATGCAAAACCAGTGATGGGAGCTGAGGACTTCGCATATTACCTTCAAAAAGTTCCAGGATGTTTCATATGGCTTGGCGCTGGACATAAAAACTCCAAACACGATATACATAGTTCAAAGTTCACAATAAATGAAGAAGCGATGAAATACGGCGCCTCCCTTCTTGCTTATCTTACCATCTCCATTCTGTCAAAATAAAAAACCAATTGTAAAACTTGTATCCAGACCCACAAACCAAGCTCGAAAAGTTTGCAGATATACTTGACAAATTAATGTTCATCGTCGCCGGCTCAGTTATAGCAACACTTATAATTGAATATGGCTTCTACATTAGTGACTCAATCAAACGGGTTACACAACAATTTAATTTGATCGCAATTTTCTATTTCGTTTTTTTCAACCTTTCAAAACTGTTGATAAACCCAAAGCCACTTAACTATCTTCGCAAGAGATGGATTGAGTTCATCTTAACATTTTTAATCATACTTCAAAGCATCGGATTTTTATTCTATTTCAGGGAACCATACACAATTGACATCAAAACGCTCACAAGAATATATATTGCCTCCGCACAAATCTATCTTACACTTGACATCGGTTTAAAAGCAATAAGATATAGTCAGAGGTTAATTCAAAAATCTGTTCATCCTGCGCGACTTCTCGTGATGAGCTTTCTGCTTTTGATTTTCGGCGGAACCCTGCTGTTGCTTCTTCCAAAAGCAACACATACAGGGATTTCAATAATTGATGCGCTCTTTACCGCAACAAGTGCTGTATGCGTGACAGGATTAACAGTGGTTGAAACGGGGAAATACTTTACAAGGTTTGGGCAATTAATCATAATGTTTTTGATTCAGCTTGGTGGACTTGGCATAATGACATTTACAACATTTTTTATGCTTCTTTTAAGTGGTGGGTTGGGAATAAAAGAAAGACTTATGCTTGGTGAAATTTTTAGCGAAAGAAACTTATCAAAGATTTCGTCAACAATAATAAGAATTCTTTTTCTAACTTTCTCAATTGAAGCAATTGGAGCAATTGCACTTTACAATTTTCTTCCAGATTCAATTTTTAAAAATGAAACCGATAAAATTTTCTGCTCAATCTTTCATTCAATTTCCGCCTTCTGCAACGCCGGGTTTTCAACTTTCTCAAATAACCTAATGGACATAAAAAATAACATACCTGCAATTCTTACAATAGCAACTCTTGTTATCCTTGGGGGACTCGGATTCCTCGTCTTGAGTGAATCAATTGAAAAACCGTTTTTAAAAATGTTGAGGAAAATCAAATTTTTAAGAAATAAAATTCCGCCTCAAAGAGTTGTCTTCAGCCTTCATTCAAAGCTGGCAACTTCAACAACTGCTATTTTAATAATTTTTGGGACGCTGTTCTTTTTTATCCTTGAGTTTAATAATTCTTTGAAAGATGAAACCATACTTGGAAAAGTTGTTCACGCCTTCTTTCAAGCCGTGACACCAAGGACCGCTGGGTTTAACACAATTGACATCGGAAAAATTAGCATCACAACGGCATTATTTATAATGCTACTTATGTGGATAGGTGCATCACCCGGCTCAACTGGCGGTGGCATTAAGACAACCTCTTTCGCCTTAATCGTTCTAAAAATTCGGTCAATGATAAAAGGTGATGAGAGAGTTGAAATTTTCAACAAACAAATAAATGAAGAAAGTATATCAAGAGCATTTGCCTCGGGATTGCTTTCCATTCTTTTGATATTAACAGCCACATTTATTCTCACGATGACGGAAAAAGCGACAAACTTAATTGATATATATTTTGAAACCGTCTCGGCATTTGGAACCGTCGGATTAAGCAGGGGGATAACACCTAATTTGACAATTTTTGGAAAGTTAATTATCATTACGATGATGTTTATTGGAAGAGTAGGACCACTTGTTTTTTCATTTGCTCTTTTTGGAAAGATTGAGAAAAAACATTATGAACTTCAAAAAGAAAATGTCCTCGTGACATAATGAAGAGATTTGCTGTAATTGGGCTTGGAACATTTGGGAAAAGCCTTGCCATTGAACTTGCAGAATCAGAAGCTGAAGTGCTTGCGATTGATATAAGCGAAGAAAGGATAAACGAGATCAGCCATCCAAATATCACAGCCGTAAAATTTGACAGCACCGACATAAAAGAACTTGAAAGATTTGGGATAAAGGATACGGATGCTGTTATCGTTACAATTGGAGAAAATTTTGAGGCTTTGCTTTTAACTTGCGTATTACTCAAAGAGCTTGGGGTTAAAAGAATAATTGCCAGAGCAAATGAAGAAATTCACAGAAAAATTTTAAAAAGCATAGGCATAAAAGAAGAAGACATAATCACGCCTGAAGAAGAAGTCGCAAAACGACTTTCAAAACTGCTTTTAAGCGAAGGTTTCATTGAATTTTTTGAGATCACCAAGGATTATGAAATAGCCTGGATAAAAGCACCTAAAATTTTTTTAGGGAAAACAATTCGTGAACTTGAATTGAGACAAAATTACAATCTCCTACTTGTAACAGTCATAAGAAACGGAAAAACGATAGGTGTCCCTGACCCCAATATAATAATCGAACAAAATGACGAACTGTTAATCTTTGGCAGAGATAAAGATATTAAAAAAATAATCCATTAAGGCTATGTACAAAATTTCCGTCCAGAAGAAATTTTCGGCTTCACATATAATCAAAAATTACCCAAGCGAATGCGGTCGTTTGCACGGTCACAATTGGAATGTCAAAGTTATAGTTAAAGCAAAAGAACTCAACGATTTTGGAATGGCTATAGACTTCAAAGAATTATCCAAAATTTTGAATGATGTAATCGAAAAACTTGACCACTATCACCTTAACGATATACCACCATTTAATGAAATTCAACCAACCGCTGAAAATCTCGCAAAATTTTTCTACGATGAACTAAAATTAAAACTCGCTCAATATAAAAACATTGAAATTGACTCAGTTGAAATATGGGAAACCGAAAAATACTCCGCAATTTATCAGGAGTAAATAGCTGCAAAAATGAAAGCAAGTAAGCCAGAAAACATACTTACAGTAAACGAAATTTTCTTCAGCATCCAGGGTGAATCAAGCTGGATGGGACTTCCATGCGTTTTCGTCAGATTAACATATTGCGATTTAAGGTGCGTATGGTGTGACACTGAATACGCTTTCTATGAAGGCATTGACATGACAATAGATGAAATTGTTGAAAAAGTGAGATCGTATAATTGTAATCTTGTCGAGATAACCGGAGGAGAACCATTATTCCAAGAAAATACATTGAAATTGATTGAAAAACTATGCGATGAAAATTTCACGGTTTTGCTTGAAACCGGGGGACATAGAGATATAAGCAAAGTTGACTCAAGAGCTCACATAATTATGGACATAAAATGCCCCGGAAGCAAAATGAGCCATAAAAATCGGTGGGAAAATATAAATTATCTAACAAAAAAAGATGAAGTGAAATTCGTTATAAAAGACAGAGCTGACTACGAATGGGCTAAAGAGATAATCAATAAATTTAATCTGACTGAAAAAGTGAAAACGGTTTTATTTTCACCTGTATTTGGGGAAATTGAACCCGTTACACTTGCTACATGGATACTCGAGGATAAACTTCCCGTCCGATTTCAGCTTCAAATGCATAAATACATTTGGTCACCCACTGCAAGAGGTGTTTAAACTAAAATTTGTGAAACTATCCCACCGACCGTAAACGCTATAACCCAACTTGAAATCCAAATTATCAACCCTTCTGCTAAACCTCTTTCCTTCAACATAACCGTTAGCGAAGCTATGCATGGAACAAATAATGTAATCGTTACAAGTCCTACAACTGTTTGCATAGGTGTTAAATCAAGCGCGTAAAATCCAGCTGCACCAAAATCCCTTCTAACGATTCCCATTATAAAAGCTCTTGATGCCTCAGCGGGCAACTGAAGCCAATTAACCGTCAACGGTGAAAGAAGCTGAATCCATTTATCAAGCAAACCTGTAACTTGCATAATTCCAATGGCAAACGCACCAATGAAAAACCACATCCCTGCTTCTTTTAAAAAGAAAAATGTTCTCACCCGCGTTTTTCTGATAAGGTTATCGATTCGTGGAACCCTCATCGGTGGCAAATCTATAAGAAGCGGAGTTGCTCCACCCGGCAAAATTTTATTTAAGACAATGCCAACAAAAACAAAAACAGAGAACATAACAAAAATGTAAATTAATGTAGCCTCAAATCCAGCTCTCATAAGAAGCGTCGTTATAACCGCAAGTTGCGCTGAACATGGAATAGTTATCTGCAAAATCGCTGTCATAATTCTCTTTTCCCTGGTCGTCGGGAGAAGACGCGTTGTTATAGTGGCCATCGTAACACAGCCAAAACCAAGAATCATTGGAATGATTGCTTTACCATTTAACCCGATATAATTCATCAACTTGTCAACAAAGGTTGCAAGCCGTGGTAAATAACCACTATCCTCAAGTATCGCAAGCATAAGATAAAACCCCACAACAAGAGGTAAAAGCAGGAACAAAAGATATCTAACCGTCATAGTCAAAACCCCAAATTCACCGAAAAATATAACTAAAACTGGGTTTTTAAAGTTGAACTCATACTCAACATTTTTGCCCCTAACAAAATTTTGCATCTCGTTTAAAATATCTGGCGAATTTTTCAAACCATGTTCAAAAACAAAACTTTTACTATCAACCACCTCATCACCCTCGTTGAGGACATTAACGCTTATCTCAACCGGAAAATAGTTTGCGACAAGTTTCTTGACATTATACTCATAAATCTGCACACCAATTTTATTTTCCGTAAAATCAACGAGGTCCTGAGCTATCAATTTGCCAATTATCAAGTACGCCAAATATAGAACAAGAACAATAAAAACAAGACCGAACACGGGATGCATTGCAATCCTACCAATCAACCCTGAAATTCTTCCGCCTGTAGTGTCAACGCTTACAACCTCCGCAACGATTTGATTTGCCCTATTTCTTCGCTCGATATAAATCCTTTCGCGTTCATCATATTTATAAAGTTCACCGTCAAACCTTGAACCAATCTTGGCAATGGTTTCAGAGTCACCTTCAATAATTAAGAGAGCTTCAATTTCACTTATGTTAAGTTTCCTTGAGATATTCAAAACTTTATCTGCAAGTTTTTTATCTCTATTCCCCGGACGAGCTTCTTCAATTGCATTAACAATCTCATCAAAACCAACTTGTTTAACGGCGATCGTTGGAATTACCGGAACGCCAAGGAGTTTTGAAAGTCGTTCAACATTTATCTTAATTTTTTTCTGCTCTGCTTCATCCATCATATTCAACGCAACCACGACAGGCTTACCTGAATCTATGAGCTGAAGTGTAAGGAACAAATCTCTCTCAAGGTTTACGGCATCAACGACATTCAAAATAACATCGGCATCCATGATTATATTTTTTGCAATCCTTTCCTCATCATTAAAAGAAGAGAGCCCATATATTCCGGGGGTGTCGTATACGATAAAATTTTTATACCTGCCTTTTAAAATTTCAACCGTTGTCCCTGGATAGTTTGAGACCTCAACATAAAGTCCGGTTAAATAATTGAAAAAAATTGATTTTCCAACATTGGGATTTCCAACCAAAACAAGTTTTTTCGTTCCCCTTTCTATCTTGGTTTCTGTAGATTTATGTACAGGCATAAAAGATGTTGGATTTTTTTGACAATAATTTTTTTTGCTATTTCACTTCCCACTGCTATCTCTTGATGTCGTTTTGATATGACGACCGTGCCACCGGGCAATTTATAAGCACATTTAATTTTTGCTCCCTCAGTGACGCCAAGGCGAACAAAGTGTGCTTTCACATTATCATCGGGTAGTTTACAAACCTCAAGTTCCATCCCGGGCTTCGCATCGCTTAATTTCATAACTTCGCCCTTTTTCATTTCTTTTCTCCCGCGCATTTTGCACAAAGTCCGTAAATTTGGTGCGTATGTCTTATCGGCTTAAACTTATATTTTCTACATATCTCATCCTGAATTTTCTCAACCTCTTCACTCCTGAATTCAATTATAGCCCCACAATTCACACATATCAAATGGTCATGGTGTTCCCTCCCAAAAGCTCTTTCATAAACGAAAACATTTCCCACCTTATGCCTTGAAACCACACCAAGATCAAATAAAAGTTCAAGCGTGTTATAAACGGTCGCCCTTGAAACTTTTTTCCCTTCGTTCTTCATCTTAACAAACAAATCCTCCGCACCGAAATGTCCCTCCATCTCAAGAATTGAATTTAAAACTTCATATCTTTGTTCCGTTGCCCTGCGGTTACCGCGTTTTAAATGGGCTGAGAAATCTTTGCGAACTTTTTCAATTAATTTTTCGCTCACCATCTTTCGTTCCATCTATTTTAAACTTAATCTAAATAAAAACTAAAAATTTTTGCGATAAAAAGCAAATAAAAAATGCCACCGCCACGACATTCAGATTGCTTGAACTTATCACCTCAAATTGATATTTTTAATAAAAACAAAATTCCAAAACTGTGAAATGACGGATTATATAATCGTCCTGGTCACAACACCAAATGTAATTGAAGCGAGAAAAATATCAAAAACACTCGTAGAGGAAAAGCTCGCCGCTTGTTGTAATATAGTTGAAAAAGTTAATTCAATTTACTTCTGGCAAAATAACATCGAAGATGACTTTGAATCCCTTGTTATAATCAAGACAAAAAAAGACCTCTTCCCCGAACTTGAAGCTCGGGTTAAAGAACTTCATAAATACACCGTCCCCGAAATCATAGCAATTCCGATAATTGAGGGTTCAAATTCATATCTTGACTGGATCAATGACACTGTAAAGCAATCTGAAAAGACGAAATGAGAAGGCTAACAAGGGATTTGCTATTCAAAATTTACATCGCTGGAGTTTATGCTTTTCTTTACTTACCAATTTTCGTTTTAATTATCCTTTCCTTTAACAAATCGAAATGGACAACGATTTGGGAAGGATTCACATTTCAATGGTATGTTAAGCTTTTTAGCAACAAAATTCTTTTAAACTCGTTAAAAAATAGCATCATAATTGCGCTTGCCTCAACATTTTTTTCAACCTTC
>JBKBWH010000037.1:0-11760 GCA_046289115.1 Candidatus Kryptonium sp. | reverse complement strand
TTATGTAGGTGGAGATTTCACAAGTTTAAATGGGGTTGCGAGAAATAGAATAGCAAGGGTTGATCTGACAACTGGAAATGTTGATACTTGGAATCCAAATGCGAACGGCAGCGTATATACAATTTTACCTTATGGTGCGGTTGTCTATGTTGGTGGTGGGTTTACATCAATTGGTGGGCAAGCAAGAAATCGTCTCGCTGAGATTGGTGCATCTACAGGAACTGCAACTTCGTGGAATCCAAATGTTCAAAATGGATTAGTTATGACCATGGCTTTATACAGTTCAAATAATACGCTTTATATCGGGGGGACCTTTACTATTATAGCAGGGCTTACAAGAAATCGTATTGCGGGTGTAAGTATATTAACAGGAGCGGTTACTTGGTATCCCTCAGGTGGGGCAGATAACACTGTTCATTCGCTTTCAATTGGTTCTTCGTTTGGGGATTTTTTATTTGTTGGTGGTGCATTTACAACAATTGGTGGAGTAGCGAGAAATCGTTTATGTGCTTTCAATTTGCCAGCTGGAACATTGAACGCGTGGAATCCTAACGCAAACGCTACTGTGTATTCTGTCTTCACATATGGTATGGAACTTTATGTCGGGGGAATATTCACATTAATATCTGGTCAAACAAGAAATAGAGTTGCAAAATTTGATTTTTCAACATCTCTTGCTGTTTTAACTTCGTGGGACCCATCTGCGTTAAATAATAGTGTTTATGCATTTTCGTCGTATTTGGATAGAATTTATATTGCTGGTAATTTCGGTGGGATTAATATGAGAGGGCGAAACTACATTGCAAGTATTGATTTATCGACTGGAAATTTAACAAATTGGAATCCTGGAGCAAATAACACGGTTCTCGCAATATTTGTTGCCGAACCTTATCTCTTCATCGGGGGTCAATTTACAAATATTGGGGGACAAATTAGAAATCGGTTAGCTTCATTTAATTTAAACGACGGTAGTTTAACAACATGGAATCCATCGGCAAATGGTGATGTCAGATGTTTTTCAAGTTATGGTTCAATTCTTTATGTTGGTGGTGATTTCACAAGCATTACTCAAGGAGCTGCACGAACAAGAAATCGTCTTGCTTCATTTAACATTAACACGGGCCAACTTACATCATGGAATCCGAATGCGAATGGCGCTGTTTATACTATGTTTGTCTCGGGTAATTATCTTTATGTTGGTGGTGCTTTTACAACCATTGATGCTCTTACAAGAAACAGGCTTGCTCGCTTTGATTTGACGACAGGGGAATTGTTAGGATGGGCGCCAAATGTTGATAATACAGTTTGGTCAGTTGTAGTTCGGGGTTCGGTTGTTTACATTGGTGGAGCTTTCATTTCAGTTAACGGGGTGACAAGAAATTATATTGCTGCTTTAGATGCAAACACTGGAACATTGTTAAATTGGAATCCAAATGCGGATAACACAATATATACATTAACAGTTACTGGCTCAACCGTTTATTGCGGTGGTGCGTTTACATCCATAGGCGGAGCCACAAGAAATAGAATAGCAGGGGTTGATATCAACACAGGAAGTGCAACTTCTTGGAATCCAAATGCAAACGACATAGTTTATACTTTAACTTTATCCCTTGAATCAGGTAGGATTTATGTGGGTGGTGCTTTTACGATAATTATGAATTTGCCAAATCAGTCGCTTGCGAGTTTAACCGTGCCTGATGTTTTAGAACAGCAACTCACCGTTGGTTTTACGGTAAATTCAATTTCCGTTGTAACTAACTCAACTGGGAACACTGCCTATGTTCTTCTTAAGTGGCTTGATAGAACTCCTCCTGAGCAAGGGGTTTATGAGGTCACATTTGAAATCACAAGTTCCAATATAAGTTTGAACTCCGGTAATGTTTCACTGCATCCGTCAATTTCGGGAATTTTTACGATGAATAAAGCTGATATCCCAAATGGTGTAAGGGTGACGATAACCGGGAACACTATCTCATCACTTTTGATTGATAATGGCGACTTTGAAGGTGCGTATCTTATCGCAGTTTTGACTTTTAATGCTCCATCTGTAGATGGCAATTATTATATAAACTTAGCGAACATCTCTCCAGCTGTGATTCGTTTAGTCGATCCACCTCACACCCCATTAAATTTTTCAGTTAATGATGGTTATACTGTTCTTCAAGTTATTTCATTTACTCAACTTCCAATCACTGTCCCTTATTTCACACCAACGGGGTATGCCCAAAACAGAAAATACGGGGATATAAACTGGGATGGGGCGATAGATATTTCTGATGTGACATCGTTGGCTGATATCGTGATAGAAAATTACTTTGCTGTTCCTGTAAATGACCCCGTTACAGGTCTTAGGACATTTTACGGTGGTGGTTCTGATCCGAACGGGTACGATGGTTCCAACCCTGATAAAGCCGATAGAAGAAGTGCAGATGTACAGGGAACTGGGGGCGATGGTGATCCGACGAATGGTGAAGGTGATGATTTAATAACTCAACTTGACCTTGCTATATTGGTTGATGCTGTTTCTTCTGGAGAATGGCCAAGTTATCCGTGGGTTATAAGTTCCATTAGTGGTAAACCTGCCTTTAAGGTTGATGAAGGGAAAGATAGATTTTATACTTTAAGCAAAAGTGGCTCTGGGACGAGTAGTTTTATAAAATTTGAAATTTTTAATCCAGGTGATGAATCCTGCAAAATTAGAGTTAGGCTTGTCAATAATGAAATGAATTTAAAAGGGTTGCAAATTAGTTTTAAATTGTCGGTGCTACCTGGTAAAGTTGATGTTTGGAAGATGCCGGATGCTTCTGGGTTAAATTTTGTATGGGCGAAGAATAAATTCAATGAAATCGTTATTCTTCTTTACGCTGACGGGAAAAAATATTTAAAACTTGGTGAAAGTGTGCTTTTAACTTTAGTTTTGCCTAAGGGGACGCTGGAACAATTTGTTGAGTCTGAACCATTCATAGTTGCAAGCGTTGGAAATGTTAGCAAGCCGATGATATTTGAAATTTCAAATGTAAACTTGGGAGACCTCCCGTTAGAATATAAACTATATTCGAGCTATCCTAATCCGTTTAACTCTGAGACAACGGTTGAATTTGATATACCTGAGTATTCGAGTGTGAAGTTAATTGTGTATGACATTTTGGGTAGAAAGGTTAAAACTCTGATTGATGCTAATCTTGACCCGGGGCGTAAAGTTATCAAATGGGATGGGAGAGATGATGAGGGTGAAATTGTTAGTTCCGGTGTATATTTTATCACGATATTTGCAACTTCGCTTGAAAGTGAGAGGGAGTTTAGGGGTAATGCAAAGGTTTTATTGCTTAAGTGAGGAGATTTAGGTTAGGGGGTTAAAAGGTGTTTTTATCTTTTAAACTTGACAACGAAAGATTTTTTTATTATCTTTATGGAAGCACTTCCAAAATAAGATAGCTCTTTATGGGATAACGATTTACGACATAGCTCGCGAGGCTAAGGTTGGGATAGGGACGGTTTCAAGGGTTTTGAATGGGAATCCACATGTTTCTGAGGAAACGAGGCGAAGGGTTTTAGCCGTAGCGAGGCGATTAAATTATCAACCACATACTTATGCACAAAGATTAGCAAAGCAAAAAGCATATGCAATTTCTGCGGTTATTCCATTCTTTACTAATTATTTCTTCATTGAAGTTCTTCGTGGAGTTCAAAGCAAAATATCTGAATTTGGTTTTGATCTCGTTCTTTATGGGGTTAATGATCCAACGACGCAGGTTGAATATTATATTCAAAAAAGCACTCATCGGGGGAAGGTTGATGGTGTCCTTTTCTTTTCAATGAAATTTCCTGAGCCATATACGAGATATTTCATTCAGCGTGGAATTCCAATAGTGCTTGTTGATACCTTCCATCCTAAGTTTGATTCAATTACAGTTGATAATTTCAGAGGAGCTTATATCGCTGTTAAGCATCTAATTGAACTTGGGCATGAAAAAATTGGGATGATCGTTGCACGCCTTGAGAGCGTTCCAGCAAGACAAAGATTTGAGGGATTTAAACAGGCTCTTATTGACCATAGCAAGAAATTTTATGAGGAGTTTTTTGTTGAGACGAAGGATGCAAGGCTTGACGGATTTAATAGGGAAGCAGGCTATTATGCTTGTAAAGAACTTTTAAGTCGGAACAAGAATCTTCCAACTGCTATTTTTGTCTCAAGCGATATTCAGGCAATTGGGGTCATTGAAGCTTTAAATGAAAACGGGATAAAGGTTCCGAGAGATATTTCAATTATTGGTTTTGATGATATAGAGCTTGCCAAGGATTTTGGGCTTACGACTGTGAGACAGCCAATGTATGAAATGGGTGTCATAGCCGTTGAAAAACTTTTTGAGCGAATAAATAATAAGAAAACGAAACCAGAGCATGTAAAGTTTACCCCTGAGTTAGTTATAAGAAATACTTGTCCTTAAAGAAAAAAAGAGGTTGTCATGAATTTTGGAAAATTTTTTATTGTGATTCTTATCCCTGCGCTTGTTTTAGCTGGCAACACGGGGAAGATAGCGGGGCGGGTGACAGATGCTCAAACAGGTGAACCAATAGTTGGAGCAAATGTAATAATTGAAGGAACATATCTTGGTGCAGCGTCTGATTTGAATGGGAACTATATTATAATAAATGTTCCGCCGGGTGTATATAAGGTTAAAGCGTCTGCTGTTGGGTATAAAACGGTTGTGAAGGAAGGTGTAAAAGTTTCAATTGATCTTACCACAAGGCTTGATTTCCAACTTGAACAGACGGTTATTGAACTTGGTCAAGAGGTTGTAGTTGTTGCGGAGAGACCGCTTGTCCAAAAAGATTTGACAGCTTCGACAGCTATAATAGGAAGTGATTTGATCCAAGCTCTTCCTATTACCGAATTTCAAGAAGTTTTGGAATTGCAGGCTGGGGTTGTTGCTGGCCATATTCGAGGTGGTAGGAGTGGGGAGGTGGCATATTGGATTGATGGTGTCCCAGTTACAGATGTGTATGACAGAAGTACTGTTATTTCGGTTGATAGGAAATCAATTCAAGAGCTTCAACTTGTAAGTGGTGCTTTCAATGCAGAATATGGGCAGGCGATGTCTGGGATTGTAAACATAGCGACAAAAGATGGGGGTAACAGTCTAAATGGAAGTTTCACCACATATTTTGGTGGGCATGTCACAGCTCATACAAATATATTTACTGGATTGAATAAATTCCAGCCCGCGTCGATCAGGAATTTTGAGGGGAATTTAAGCGGTCCAGTTATTAAGGATAAACTTTTCTTCTATCTTAATGGCAGATGGATTTACTTTGGGGGATGGCTTTACGGGATAAGAAAGTTTAAGCCGGAAAACATAGTTGACAATCGCGATCCAGATCCGAACAAGTGGGTCATAAGTTTAAATCCAGAACAAGGACTTGGGGATAGCACATTTGTTCCAATGAATTGGAATAGAAAGATATTTTTGCAGAGCAAATTTACATTTTATCTATCGCCGACATTTAAGGTTTCGTACAACTACATGTATGAGTATATGAAGTATCGCAATTTTGATTTTGTTTTCAAGTACAATCCCGATGGTGATTTAAATCGCTTTCTTAAGGGGATCACGAACATTTTTTCAATAAATCACACTTTAAGCAAGACGACATTTTATCAGCTTAGTTTTTCATACTTTTTCAAGGATTACAGGCATTATGTTTTTCAAGATCCATATGATCCACGGTATGTTCATCCGAAGCTTTTGTTTCAACCCGGACCTTATAGCTTTATTGCTGGCGGGATGAAGATGGATCATTTTTATAGAAATACTGGCACGTATGTTACGAAATTTGATTTGACATCTCAAATCACAAGAGTTCACCAGGTGAAAACTGGTGTTGAGTTCAGATATCATACTATTTATTTTGAGGGATTTTATCTTGATTTGTCCGATGAAGATAGGGCAAGGGATCCAATCTTTGATAAGAAGCCATATGTTAAGACGCGGATTCCTGATATAAGTGAGCCATCACGCACCTTATTTAGAAATAACCCAAAGGAATTTTCATATTACATTCAGGATAAAATGGAGTTTAATGAAATAATTTTGAATGTTGGGGTTAGGTTTGATTATTTTGATCCCGATTGGCATATTCTTTCTGATCCGTCTGATCCAAATATTTATCAACCTTTGAAACCGCAGAATAGATACTTTGATACAAACAATAATGGGATTTATGGGGATGAAGGAGATGTCCCTAAGACAGTTGAAGATAGGAGAGCATATTGGTATGTTCGTGCGAAGCCGAAATGGCAATGGAGCCCGCGAATAGGTGTTGCTTTTCCGATAACCGATCGTGGAGTTATACATTTTTCTTATGGTCATTTCTTCCAGATTCCACCTTTTGAATATCTTTACACAAATCCCGAATTTAAACTTGGCTCGGGAACTGGTAACATTGGGCTTGTTGGGAATGCTGATTTAAAGCCCGAACAAACTGTAAGCGGTGAGATCGGTGTTCAACAGGCGATAACAAATGATATAACGGTTGAGTTAACAGGATATTTCAGGGATATAAGAAATTTAACTGGGACAAGGGCTGATGAAATTATTATATTTGGTGGTTCGGCTTGGTATAACAAGTATGAGAACACAGATTTTGGTTTTGTTCGTGGGATAGTTTTTTCACTTGATAAGAGATTCTCAAATAACTGGGCTTTGACGGTTGATTATACCTTTCAAGTTGCGAAGGGCAATGCTTCAGACCCAGCTCAAACGCGAAACCTTCGTCTCGGCGGACAATGGCCTGAGGTGAAAATAATCCCTCTTGATTGGGATCAGAGACATACATTGAATATAACCGCTTCTTATTCTGTCCCTGGGAATTGGGGTTTAAGCGTTGTCGCTCAATATGGAAGTGGGACACCATATACACCAAGGCAATCGAAAAACATCGGCACGCTTTTGATTAACTCTGAAAAGAAGCCATCAACCTTTAATGTTGATCTCAGGCTTTATAAGGACATCAAATTTAAGTTCTTCACATTCTCTTTGTTTGCTCGTGTTTATAATTTATTTGACACGAAGAATGCATATGGTGTTTACGATGACACTGGAAGACCGGATTTTACGCTTGATTATCTCAGCGCTTTGAGACAACAGCCAGTTCAGCTTGTAAATCCTCTTGGCGAATGGTTTACAAATCCAACTTTTTATTCAGAGCCAAGAAGGATTGAGTTTGGGTTAACAATTTTCTTTGGACGGTAATTGAAACAAAATTTAAGTTAAGTCATGAAGAAAGTTTTAGGTTTAATTCTGCTTTTTTTCATTCTTCATTTGATTTCGCTTGAGGTTTCCATTGCTCAAAAGTTAAGGGGCGACAGGACTTTTAGAAAAGTTGGAATACATAATGGTAATCTTGTCAAGACGGTGTTTGGTAATTGGGGGGTTATAGCGCAACCTTCAAAGGAAGGTCCGCCACTTGCGTGGAAATATGACGATAATGGTTATGCGGGAGATGTTAGCATTCTTGTTGGGCTTGAGTTGTATTTTCCAAGATTTGATTCAGCGCTTGGGATGGTAGTTGTTGATACAGTTCATTCAGTTGTGATTTGTCCTGTTGATAGACCTGGTGGAGCATCAGGTGGTGAGACGGGGAGTGGAGGAAAATTTTGGGGTTTTGAACCGGTTCCGGGTTATGCGAACCCAACCCTTCAAGAACCTGGTAAAGGCGTCGCGATGAGTCATTTGCCTGAGACATGGCCACCGTTTTGGCCTGATCATCCTGACTGGATAGATACAACGACTGGAAAACCGTTTTGGAATGGATATTTCGGAAAGGGAATTACAAATGCGGACCAGGAAAGTTATTTCGTCATGGACGATAACAATGATGAAAAATACAATAAAAGATACGGTTTCAGACCTGATTCAACTGATACGACGAGGATGGGACATGGACTTGTTGTAAAAGTTAGGGGGATGCAATGGTCAAATGTTTTAGCGGAAGATGGAATTTTTTGGGTATATGATATTACGAATGAGGGGACGACGGACTATAGAAGAACTGTTTTTGGATTCTTAGTTGGAACTTGGGTTGGTGCTGGGGGTGGTTCAAGTGGTAATACCGAATGGAGGGATGATTTATCATTTTTTGATGCTGCTGAAGACTTAACATATTCGTGGGACGCAGATAAATATATTGACAGGAGCTCAAATCCAAAATGGATCGGAAGCGTCGGTTATCTTGGATATGGTTTTCTTGAAACGCCAGGGAATCCGTTTGATGGCATTGATAACGATGGAGATAGTAAAGATCCGAATAGCCCTAAGTTCAAAGCGCAAGATTTTCCGCCTTCCCCTTTAAACCCTGATGGAATGAACAGAGTATTATCGCGTTTTGATCCGGGTCCAAATCCTGATTTTCCGAATAATAAGATAGTTTTGATTGAGGTTAAAAAGGTTTATTCGCAGATGTATGGAGTTTATCAAACCGTTTATGAGAGAAAAGTCGTTTCATTGGATACGCTTTTCAAAAGCGATACTGATACAGTTACGGTTTACTCTCTTGGGCTCCCCTTTGTAATTTGGCCTGGTAAAGAGCTTGTTGAAATTCCAAACAATGGAATTGATGATGACCTTGATGGTTTGATAGATGAAAACTTTGATCTTCATTATAGACAAATTCGTAAAACTGCTGATGGCAGGGTAATTTTTGATAAGTTAAATCCACTTGCGTATAAAAACTATTTCACTGGTCGAGGTTTAAATGATCCGATGATTGATGAAAGAAGGGATGATGGGATTGATAACGATGGTGATTGGGATCCATACTGGGATGATGTTGGAGCAGATGGTGTTCCGGGGACGGGTGATTTTGGCGAAGGTGATAGGAAACTAACTCCTGGGGAACCACACTTTGATGCGACTGATGTGAATGAGTCAGATCAGATTGGTTTGACAAGCTTTGATTTCTTTGTTCCAGCTGGAGCGATAAATATGGCTAATGATGAAGAGATGTGGAGGCGCCTTGCTCCCGGAAATTGGCAAGTTCCGGAACAGTATATCACGGGTTATGTTGAAGGTCCTGACTTTGATGCTGGTTCGGGGTATTTTCCGCTAACCTCAAAACAAACTGAAAGATTTTCGCTTATACTTTTCATGGGTGAGGATTTGAAAGATCTTTACTTCAATAAAAGAGTTATGCAAGGAATTTACGATGCAAACTATAATTTCCCGAGACCGCCAGAGAAGCCAACCTTAAAGGCGATTGCTGGTGATAGAAAAGTTGTGTTATACTGGGATAATGTAGCTGAGAAATCTTTTGATCGTGCGCTTGCCGAAGTTTATAAGAATAAAGGTGAAGATGTCAACAAGGCTTATGACTTTGAAGGTTACAAAATCTATAAAGCGACAGATCCAAATTTCAACGATGCCAGGGTTATAACGGATGGATTTGGAAATCCTGTTTTTTATAAACCGATAGCTCAGTTTGACTTAAAGGACAGCGTTTTTGGATGGTTCCCACTTGATTTCAATGGTGTTAAGTTCTGGCTTGGGAGCGAGACTGGAATACAGCATCAATTTATTGATACTGATGTTAAAAATGGCGTGACATATTATTACGCCGTGGTTGCTTATGATAAGGGCGATGCTGAACTACAAGTTTTTCCATCGGAAAATTCAAAATATATTCAAGTCACATCAATAGGGAAGTTGATTTTTGATAAAAATACTGTAAGCGTGACTCCAAACGCTCCATCTGCAGGATTTTTACCTGCTGGAACTGACAGCGTTATTCATAAAGAAGGACCTGCTACGGGGAATATCTATCTTTATGTTCTTGATCCTTTTAAAGTTAAGGATAATCACACCTATAGGGTTGTTTTCAGGGACTCATCTTTTAGCAGGATAACAACAGCTTATTCCGTTATTGATGTTACTAACTCGACTAATCCGGATACGCTTGTAAAATGGAGTCGCATTTTTGAGGGTGAAACGGATTTGTTTGACGGGATGAGATTAATTTTTGATAACCACTGGAATATAAGGTTTATTGATAGTTTATCTGGATGGAATAAGCCAGGTATGCCAAAGTTTACATTTACACAGTTTAGTGCTGGAGCTGTCAGAGGGAAGTTATATCCGGCTGATTATCAAATTGAATTCTATGATGAAGTTGTTGATACATCGATGGCATATTCCCCACTTAGGATACCTGCTCAACCTGTGAATTTTAAAGTTAAAAATCTGACTGATGACAAGTACATAGACTTCATTTATGTGAATGTGTATAATGCCTTTACAAAGATTAGGCAAATTAGCATTGGTTTTTATGAGACATATCAAAATACATCTTCGTTCACATGGGCGGTTATATTCCAGGGAGATTCGGCATTCAGATTGCCTGGGGCTGGAAATGTCTTAACATTAAAAACGACGAAGCCATTCAGGGAGGGAGATATTTACGAATTTAAAGTTCGAGCAAATCGTATTGATCCAGAGCTTGCAAAAGCACAGCTTGACAAGATACGAGTTGTTCCAAATCCCTATGTTGTTGCTGAAAGGTGGGAACCTCCGCTTCCACCTGGAATTTCAAGTGGTAGAGGTCCGCAGAAAATTGATTTCACACATGTTCCAGCAGGTGCGACGATTTATATCTTTACATCTCGTGGTGAACTTGTTGTGACATTGAAGCATGATAAAGATATTTCAGATGGGACTGTCTCATGGAATTTAAAGACGAAGGAAAATCTTGACGCAGCTTATGGGGTATATTTCTATGTTGTTGATGCTCCAGGGATTGGTCAAAAGACCGGAAAATTTGCAATTATAAAATAAAAAGTTTAACTCAACTATGAAGATTAGAAAAATTTGTTTCGTCTTCATCGCGACTTTAATTTCAAGTCTTTCCCTTTTGTCTCAATCTAAGGTTGGCACCACAGCTGCTCCATTTCTTGGTATAGCTGTTGGTCCAAGGGCTATAGGTTTGGGAGGAGCTTTCACTGCTTTTTCAGAAGATGTTAGCGCGCTGTATTGGAACCCAGCGGGGATTTCAAGGCTTGGGCGAAATGAGATAATGCTTTCACATACAAAATGGATTTTCGGGACGAGCTTTGATTGGATTGGTGTTGGAGTAGGAATTGATAGAAATAATTATGTTGGCGTGAGCATTACAAGACTTGATTATGGTGAGGAAGAGGTTACGACGATTGATTATCCTGAAGGGACTGGCGAAAGATGGGACGCAAGTGATATTGCGGTTGGCATTTCTTATGCACGGAACTTAACAGATAGATTTTCAGTTGGTGGAACTGTAAAGTTTATTCAACAAAAGTTGTGGAATGAGAGAGCCACTGGATTTGCACTTGATGTCGGTGTTTTGTTCATAACTGAATTTAGAGGTCTTAAACTTGGTGCAAGCATCTGTAATTTCGGGACGGAGATGCAACTTGATGGAAAGGACTTGTTTGTAATCTATGATCCTGATCCAGAGGCTACAGGAAATAATCCAGCAATAAGTGCAAAGCTTAAAACTGATAGCTGGCCACTTCCACTTCTTTTTAGAGTTGGTGTTTCAATTGATGTTTTTAAAACCGAAACAAGTTATCTGACGCTTGCGGTTGATGCGCTTCATCCGAATGATAACACCGAAAGCCTGAATATTGGTTTTGAATATGGTTTTCGCAATTTGATTTTTTTGAGGGCTGGTTATAAGTCGCTGTTTCAAAAAGATTCTCAAGAGAGATTTACGGTTGGGGTTGGGATAAAT
>JBKBWH010000371.1:0-504 GCA_046289115.1 Candidatus Kryptonium sp. | reverse complement strand
GCCGTGTTGCTGCTGAATTGTGCCGATTATACTAATCGAAACATCAAGTTGTTTTTGCAATAATTTTTCGTAATTTTGCGGGCTTATTGTAAAGCATAATTCGTAATCGTCGCCACCAGCGAGGGCATATTGCCATTTTTGCTCATTGTTTAAGGCATGCAGGGTAGGACTGATCGGTAAGTTTTCGAGTTGCAGCTTTGCACCGACTTGAGAAGCTTTGAGAATATGTCCAAGATCTTGGGCCAAACCATCCGAGACGTCAATCATGCTATGCGCCAGACCTTTTAGGGCGGCACCGAGCTGACAACGTGGCGTTGGATAGTCCAGACGTTTCTGGAGAGGATGACCAAGATGATTTAAAGCAAAAGCAGCATCACCGACAGTTCCACTGACACAGATCAGATCACCCGGTTTTGCACCTGAGCGTGGAATGGCTTGACCAATATCCACCCAGCCCAATGCTGTGACAGACAGGGTTAAATGAGGACTTTGAGTGGTATCACC
>JBKBWH010000370.1:0-508 GCA_046289115.1 Candidatus Kryptonium sp. | reverse complement strand
TGATAATTCTTTTAGCCCTCGCCGGGTAGGTGGTCAGACCCGGCAAAGGAGAACAACATGAAATGGACTAGTTTTGATTCTGCAGAAAGTGAAATTCGGTCAACCCCAGGCCGAACCCGAGGCGAATACGGTGTTGATTTAGCATCGGCAATCATCTGCCGAGGGCGCTGGGATGCTGAGACTAGTGCATATATCCCAGATGAGAATGGTTCGGAAATTTTGGTCTGGGACCCGGATCACGGTTACCTATGGTATGGGAGCATTGACCGGTAAGTATTGTGCCAATTCCTGATTGCAAGAAATGCCCGCCTGAGCGGGCATTTTTATTTTAACAAAATGCGGTAAAATACAAACAGGAAGGAGTTGAGCTATGGCTATACAATCTCTTGATGACTTGACGTCTGGTCTCAATGCAATCACCCGGCCGCGGTTCGTGAACAAAGCTTCTATTGCTAACATGTCTGCTGGGGTGATTGCGTCATTCTGGCGCGCGTCCGGTATTCCGGTT
>JBKBWH010000036.1:0-12297 GCA_046289115.1 Candidatus Kryptonium sp. | reverse complement strand
CTCGCAAATATTCTTTTGCTTTACACACATCTTTATGCTTTCTTTGCAATCTTTGCACAACTCATTTTTGTTGCATTTCAAGAGAGAAAAAAGTTAAAGGTTTTTCTAACCCTTCTGTTTATTTCTTTTTTGTTCTTTATACCAAGATTTTTAATTGTGATGAAACAAGTTGATGAGATTTTAATCTCTGGTAAATTTTGGTTGCCAAGACCTGATCTTATTGATGTCTTAAAAACTCTGATTCAATTTGCTGGGGCGATATATCCAATGCCAAGGGATGAGTTTGGAAATGTAATTTTGAGCAGATTTATAATTGAGTATTCAAGTTCTGCTATTTTGCTTTTGATTATGCTTGCAATGGTTATACTTTCGATTTTTAATTTCAAAAGCTTTAAAGCCGAGAAAAGGGAAATTTATGTAATTTTTTGGTTGTGGTTTATTGTTCCAATTTTAGTTCCGTTTGTATTATCTCAATTTTTGACACCTTTTTATTTTACGAGGTATGCGATAGCTTCGTCCATTGCATTTTATTGTCTTGCTTCAATTGGATTTGAAAATTACAACGGTAGATTTAAAAGACACATTGTATATGTTGTTTTATTTCTCTCTGCGATGAATCTTGGATGGTACTATGGTAAAACAAACAAGGAGGAATGGCGGGAAGCGGTTAAATTTATTGAGGAGAGAGCAAGTAAAGGAGATTTGATCATAGCGAACAAATATGTTTTTTACTACTATTCAAAGAGAGATGAACTCGTGAAAATTCAACTTCCTGATATTTCGGGGCAAAATGAAGATGAGTTGAGCGACAAATTAGATAGTTTATCACAAAGATATAAGAGGGTTTGGTTTGTTTCTTCGCACCAGCCTGAACTTGAAAATATAGTGGTTGGGGTTTTGAGTAATTCAATGTCGCTTGCTATGAGAAAGAAATTTCTCGGGATAGAAATTTTTCTTTTCGAGAAGAGCAAAAAGTAGGGTTTATCTATCAAGCATTTTATCTTCAAGTCTCATATAGCCTCGGATCAGATGGCTTATTCCAAATCTGATCGGTTCGGGTGGCCAAGGTATGATTTTACGGTTTACAAAAAATATCTCCGTTAATTCAGATTTTCTTTCAAGAAGCAACTCAGCAAGCAACTTTCCATTTAGTATTGTAAGGGATACTCCGTGACCGACGCAACCGAGGCTGTAATAAGCTTTATTATTTCCAATTTTTCCAATAGCGGGTGCCATATCGATTGGAACAGAGACAGGTCCACCCCATTGATGTGTAAATCTCACATCTTTTAACACAGGGAAAACTTTCTTTACATAATTTTTTAACTCGTCGAAGATTCTTTCATTTTCATCATAGCTCATTTTTCTCCCAAATCCAACACCAACATCACCACCGCCCATAAGAAGCCTGTCGTCTTTTGTTAATCTGTAGTAGTGAACTAAATTTCGTGCGTCTTCAATTCCTTGTCTATTTTTCCAACCGACTTCGTTGAAAAATTTTTCATCAAGTGGTTCTGTTAAAACAATATAAGTGAAAGCCGGAACTTGTTTCCTTCTTAATTGAGGGAAAAGGTGCGAAAATGCATTTGTAGCGAATAAAACTTTTTCAGCGGTTAAAATTCCGTTGTTTGTTTTTATGGTAAAATGGGTTTTATGGCGATTTACTTCGTTCACGGGTGAATATTCGAAAATTTTTACGCCGAGGTCAAGGTTTAATTTTCTTATTCCCCACGCAAGTTTTGCGGGGTTGAGCAAAACACATCTTGGTTCCCACCAAGCCCCAAGGTAGAGAGGACTGTTTACTTCTTTTCTAACTTGTTCCTGGGAAATCCACTCTATTCCACTAATCCCAAGGGAACGCATAAGGTTTATTTCGTGCTGAATTCTTTTTACATATGCCTTTGATGTTGCAACTCTTAAAAATCCGGGTCTTTCATAGTCACAGTCAATTTTATTCGAAGTGATAAATTCAGAAAGATAATCAACCGCTGTTTCCATATAATGGTGTGCTTGAACTGCTTTTTCTTTGCCAAATCTTATTGCGGTTAAGCTAAAGGTTAAACCAAAAAGCGTCATCCCGAAGCCCGCATTTCTTCCGCTTGCACCATAACCACAAATTTGGTCTTCAACTATCGCAACATCAATTGAAGGCTCAAGTTTTTTAAGATGATATGCTGTTGAAAGCCCCGTGAAACCACCACCGATTATTGCTATATCTGCTTTTACAGTTCCTTTTAGCTCAGGTTGTGGTTCAAATTTGCCAGCGGTTTCAAGCCAAAAACTTTTTCTTCTAAAGTTTTCCATTTCCTCACCAATTTTAAATTTCAAATATCTCTCCTCTTTGAGGGATAATCGCATTTTCAAATCCAGCTTCTTTAAGGGCATCAGCAAGTTTAATTGATTGCTCTTCCTCGCCATGAACCACAAAAATTCCCTTAGCGTGTTTTCTGTCAATATGAGTTATATACCCGATGAGCTCGTTTCTGTCTGCGTGAGCACTTAAGGCATCTATTGAAATAACCTCAGCATTAACCGTATATTCATCTCCCAAAATTTTAACTTTTTTAACTCCATCTTTCAGCTTCCTTCCGAGCGTGTTTTCAGCCATATATCCAACGATAAAAATTATGTTTCGGGGATTTTCAACGTTGTTTGCAAGGTGATGAAGAATTCTACCAGCTTCGCACATGCCTGAGGCGGAAATGATTATACAAGGCTTTTCGTATTTGTTTAACTTTTTGGATTCCTCAACTTCAGTTATGTAATGGAGTGTTGCAAAGTTGAATGGGTCTTTGCCATTTAAAAGAAGTTCTCTCATTTCATCATCAAAGCATTCCGGATGAAGCCGATAAATTTCGGTGGCGTTGAAAGCAAGAGGGCTATCAATAAAGATTGGAATTTTAGGTATTTTATTTGCAGCAGCAAGTTTATGAAGTATATAAATCAACACTTGGGTTCTGTCAACGCTAAATGCAGGAATTATGATTTTGCCATTTTGATCGTAAGATTTTATTACAATTTCAGCAATTTTTTGTTCGACAGATTCGATCTCTTCATGGATTGTCCCGCCGTATGTGCTTTCTGTTATCAAAAAATCAACATTTCCAATTAACTCTGGGTTTTTTAAAATTGGTTTATAAGGTCTTCCGAGATCCCCGGTAAATGCGATACGGATTTTTCTCCCGTTTTCTTTTATGTTAAGAACAGTTATGGCTGAGCCTAGAAGATGACCCGCATCATAGAAAATTAAATTTATCCCCGCAGCTATTTCGACTTCTTTTCTGTATGGGAGCCCAACAAAATGTTCAATTGAGCGAACTGCATCGTTGACAGTGTATAGGGGTTCAATTAGAGGTTCACCCCTCTTTTTTAGTTTTTTGTTCAGGAATTCCGCATCTTTTTCATGTATATGCCCGCTATCAATCAACATTATGCTTGCCAAGTCTCGGGTTGCTGAGGTTGAAAAGATTTTTCCGGCAAATCCCTTCTTAACAATTTGAGGTATGTTACCGCTATGGTCGATATGGGCGTGGGATAAAATTATAAAGTCAATCTCTTTGGGGTCGAAAGGGAAATTTTCATTTCTTTCCCTTGCTTCGGATCTTTTACCCTGGTAAAGACCACAATCGAGCAAGAACTTTACACCATTGGCATGGACGAGGTGCATTGAACCTGTTACAGTTCTTACCGCACCTATGAATTGAATTTTCATCTTTAGTCTTTCATATATTCCAGATAAGTTGATTGATGGGATGGATCGGCAAGGATTAATTTTCTAAAAATTGCTTCTTTATTTTTTGCTTGCTTTAAAATTTCAGCAAGTTCCATATACTTAGCATCGAAGAAAAGTTTTACAAGCGTAGAGGTTGGATTTTCGTTCTTTATTTTTATTAAAACATCAAGTGCTGAATCGATCGTCGCGATGGCATCCTCCGGTTGTTTTTGAAGCAGGTCAAGCCCATTGTAGTGATAATAGTACATCATTTTTCTGAAATTGGCGTATTTTGAGTTTAAAAGTTCATCTATCAAGTTAAACCTACTGTAACCCGAAGTAACTTTTTGCCATCCTTTTGAGTATCTTGAAGATTGAGCATTTGTGCAAATTCTGAAAGCTTTTTCAAAGAATTCGGTTCCACCAAACGGTTCATATGTATCAAAATCATAACCAATGACGATATACATATAAAAGTCAATCAGACTCAACAGTGGATCAAAGCGAAACTCATCGTGATACAGCGGTGCGTTTTTGTCATAGAAAAACTCAACTTTATCGTCAAAGATCCTTAGGACGGCTGTGCTTTTATCAGAATTGTAAATTTTTCTTTGCGAGCCGATGAAGATTTGAGCTTGGTAATTATTTCCACTTGCAGATGTGAAAAAAATGTTTAAGGTGCACTGAATTTTTTCATTACCGAGGTCAACATTTGTCCATTTGTAGGTGTTGATATAACGCTGGATTTTTTCGGCGAAATCTGATAAATCAGATTTGTTTTGTGGTGGAAGTTGTTCAAAATTAACTGTGACCTTACATTCAATTTCCTGTGCGAGTAATTTCGGGATAGAAAGAAAAAATAAAAGGAGCAAAAGAGAAAAAAATTTCATCCTCATGGTGCTTTATCTTTTATCTTTTCCAGAAGCTCTTTTGCTTCTTCTCTAAATTGGGGGTCATCTTCGTCTTCTGTTGGAAGTTCTGCAATTTTTATAAGGTGTTCTTTTGCTTTTTTATAATTTTTAACTTCAATGTAAGCCTTTGCTGCATCGAGGCGATACATTATAAAGGTTGGTCTTAAGCTTATTGCCTTTTCAAAATTTTTTATCGCATCGTCATAGTTTGCCCAACCAAGTCCAAGGGGAGCGCGGAACAATTTGGGTTTTTCGCACAATTTTGCATGTGTTCTTCCAAGAACATAATAAGCAACGCTGTTGTTTGGGTCAAGCTGAATTGCTTTTTCACAATCCTCCTTTACCTTTTTTACAAGGTCAATTGATTCCCATACGCCTTTGAAGAGAGCAATTCTACCTAAGGCGATCGCCCTTCGTGTATAGCCCATTGAACCATTTGGATTTACCTTAATGGCAAGCTCAGCATATTCTCTTGCTTTTTCATACATTTCAAGTTGTTTTTGTTTCTCTTCTTTTGTTCTCGTGGGGAGATGCTCACCGATGTCAACATAAACTTTGCTCAGTTTCCAGAGAACATCATAATTTTGGGGTGCAATTTTGTATGCCTCAAGATATTTTTCCAATGCTTTGTAGTTATCAAACTTTTTCTCTGAGTATTCATCGCCTTCAGCGATAAGTTGATTTAATTTTTCATTTGATTGTGCAATTACAAAGTTAGATAAAATTGCCAAGGCAATAAGGAAGGAGAAAAAGTGTTTCATTTTGCGCCTCCTGATTTATTTTTTCAGAATAATCAATCGCCCATCTTCAATCTTCTGATTTCATCCCGGATTTTTGCGGCTTTTTCGTAATCTTCTTTTTTAATTGCTTCTTCAAGTTGCTTTTGAAGTTCAGCTATTCTTTCCTCTTTTGAAGTTGGCTTTGGGGTTCGCCTTGGAGATGGGGGTTGGGAGATATCCTCACCAGATGTAAGTGGATTTTCCTCTTCCTCTGTTTCTTCTTCAATTTGTGATTCCTCTTCAGGGGCAAAGCTTGCCTCCTCCATAACCTCGTCATTCACATAAATTGGGACCCCACATCTCAAAGCTACCGCGATTGCGTCGCTTGGTCTTGAATCAATTTCATAAGTCATTCCATTTAATTCAAGATAAATCTTTGCGTAAAATGTCCCATCTCTTAAATCCGTGACAACAACCTCAAGGATATTAACCCCAAGCCCATCAAGTATATTTTTTATCAAATCGTGTGTTAAAGGGCGTGGTGGCTTTATCCCTTCCATCTCAAGAGCAATCGCCTGTGCCTCAAAGGAACCAATAATTATTGGCAAGCGTCTATCACCTCCAACCTCTTTTAAGATCAAGGCATAAGAACTTGGTCCCGTGGGCGTTGCAGATAAACCAACTATGTCTACCTGAATCTTTTTCACCTTAAATCAGTCCTCCTTGTTTTTAAAGTTTAATTTACTTTCCAAGAACTTTTTTCAATTCTGCGGTAAGAGCTGGAACCACCTCAAATAGATCACCTGCTATTCCGTAATCCGCAACTTGAAATATCGGGGCATCTTTATCTTTATTTATCGCAACTATCACTTTTGATGATGACATTCCAGCAAGATGTTGAATTGCTCCAGAGATTCCAATTGCAATGTAAAGTTTTGGTGAAACTGTTTTTCCAGTTTGACCCACTTGTTCATCATGGGGTCGCCATCCTGCATCGACAACCGCTCTTGAGGCGCCAACAGCAGCACCGAGAACTTCAGCAAGTTCTTCAATAAGTTTAAAGTTCTCAGGCGCTTTCAAGCCTCTTCCACCTGACACAACGATATCTGCTTCCGTTACATCAAGTTTCCCTTTTGTTGATGCAACGCTTTCAAAGGCGACGACTTTGAAATCTTCATCAGTTAAATTCGCATTAAGTTTTTCTACATGGGCTAACTTTACATCGCTTTCTCCAGCTGGGAAAACATTTGGTCGCAAGGTGTAAATTTTTTTAGATGAGTTAATTTTCATTTTTATAAAAGCTTTTCCAGCGTAAACAGGTCTGGTTGCGATCACCTCACCATTTTCAACTTTCAAATCTGTGCAATCTGCTGCAAATCCAGCTTCAATTTTTCCAGCAACTCTTGGGGCAAGCTCTTTACCCATTGCAGTTGCAGACATAAAGAGGTATTCAATGTCAAGTTCTTTCATCACATCGGCTATTACTTTTGCGTAAGCAGTTAAGGAATATTGAGCAAGTCTTTGATCTTGGACGACAAAAACTTTGTCAGCTCCGTAATTACCGAGTTCAGGTGCTATTTTTTCAGCATTTTCATCCCCAATGACAAGTGTATAAAATTCCGCTGATAATTCGTCGGCAATTTTTCTCCCCGTTCTAACAGCTTCAAATGCGGATTTTTTAAATTTTCCTTCCCTTTGTTCGGCGAAAGTTAAAACTTTCATTGCCATTTTCTTACTTGAATTTGTTTTAAAATAATTATTCCATAGGTATTTTGCAACTTTAAAATTTTCAAATAACTTTCGCTTCTTCTCTTAACAGGCGGACGAGTTCAGGAACTGCACTCGCATCTGTTCCCAAGATTCTTCCTGGCTTTTTCGGGGGTGGAAGTAACATTTCAATGACTTCGGTCTTATTTTCAAATTTTGGTGCTTCCCTTTCTTCAACGGGTTTGCTCTTTGCTGCCATTATTCCTTTAAGAGAAGGATATCTCGGTTCGTTTAAACCTCTTTGCGCCCCAACTATTATCGGAAGTTTCCCTCGAACTTTTTCTCTACCGCCTTCAATCTCACGCTCTGCTATGACTGTTCCATCATCGTTAATCTCAAGTTTAACAACAACGGTAATCGAAGGTATTCCAAGAAGTTCTCCAACTAAGCTTGGCATTGCTTGATCATCGTAATCAATTGATTGTTTACCAAAAAATATTATATCGGGTGAAATCTCTTTTAAAGCTTCAGCAAGTGCTTTTGCGATTGAAAAGGTATCGCGCTGTGAATCATCTTTAAGCAAAATTCCTTTGTCGGCTCCCATTGCGAGCGCTTTTCTTATTACCTCAACATTTTCGCTTCCACCAAGCGAGATGACGATAACTTCACCACCAAATTTTTCTTTCACTCTTAATGCTTCTTCGACTGCAAATTCATCATAAGGATTTAAAATGTAGTTTACCCCCGTTTTGTCAATTGTTTTGCCGTCTGGTCCAATTTTTACTTTTGTTTCAGTGTCTGGAACCCGGTTTACGCAAACAGCAACTTTCATAGGTGAGTTATTTTTTGTTTTGAATTAATGTTGTTTTCCTTTTTAAGGAACTTTTTAAACACATTTAAAAAATAGTTATTTTCCTCAAATGTTCCAACTTAATTTGAGTGTAAAGTATCCCCTGTGTTAAAGATTAACATACTTTGATGGACAAGTTTTGTTCAGAAGGAAAGCAAAGCGCTCAGCTAAACGGCAATTTAAAAACTTTTACTTTTCTTTTTCCGCTGCTAATTTCCCTATGCCATAGGCTATTGCAAATAGTAAACATGTTTGAGCGAAATTGTGCCATGTTGCATTGGCGAAGATGATACTATGCCCAAGTATCTTTCCAAGCAATCCAATTATCAAGCTTATAATGGCAGCTATTATCCCTGCTAAAACTATCTTGTTCATAACCTCCTCCTGTTTTAAGTTTTTGGTTCATTAAAAGTTAAGAAATAAAAATAACACTGTCAATAGGTTTTAGCTTAACCCTTAATGGCTAATGCAATATTGACACAATTGTGACAAAAATATGCCATGGTTGAGTAAAAAAGTATTAATTTACAATTAATTTGAACATTGGCAAAGTTTTTGCAGTTAAATTTATCAAAAAACTTAAAGGTTTTGTGATATGCCAACATCAAATCTGGTTAGTAAAGATTTGCTATTTAAAATACTTGATGCTATTGATGATGGGATAATTTTTGTTGATGAAGAGGGACGGATGCTTTATATGAACAAGTCAGCTGAAAAGTACAGAAACATAAAAAATGAAGAGCGACTTGGCACCTCCGTTGTGATGTGTCATCCTGAAGCTATCCACGATAAAGTGCGAGAGGTTCTTGAAAATTTCAAAAAAGGAATTGTGAGTAAAAGGCATAAGATTGTATATGCAAATGGGAGATATTATGAGAATATTTATAATGTTGTCCATGATGATAATGGTAAATACATAGGTTTGGTTTTGGAAACGAGGGATATAACTGAAAAGTTTATGCTTGAGAGTAAGCTGAAAAGGATGAATGAGGAGCTTGAAAAGAAGGTAAAGGAAAGGACAGAAGAAATAAGGATGGCGTATGAGCAATTAAGGAAGGCACAAGAAGTTTTAATGCAAGTCGAGAAGATGAGTTCAATCGGGAGGTTTGTTGCGGGTCTTGCCCATGAAATAAATAATCCACTTGATGGGATACAAAATTGCATAAGAGCGGTTCTTGCTGAACCGGATAATAAACAGAAGTTGCGTGAATTTTTAGGTCTTGCGCTTGAAGGGCTGGATAGAATTGAACTTATTGTTAGGAGGTTGCTTGACTATGCTAAACCTCATATTTTTGAAAGGGTTGATTTAAATATAAACGATATCATTGAGGAAGCCCTTGCAATAGCCCAATTTAGGATAAGAGATAAAAAGATAGAGGTTGAAAAGAATCTCAGTGACGAAGAATTAATAGTTGTGGGTGATTTTCATTATCTTGAGCAAGTTTTTGCAAATATGATTTTTAATGCAATTGATGCGGTTGATTTTAACGGTAAAATTGAAATAGAAACGTTCGGAGATAAGCAAAATGTATTCGTTAGAATAAAAGACAACGGCTGTGGAATACCTGAAAATATATTGAGAAAAATTTTTGATCCCTTCTTCACAACAAAACCTAATGGTACAGGATTAGGGCTTTATCTAAGTTATAATGTCGTGTCAAGTCATGGTGGAAAGATCGAAGTTAAAAGTAGGGTTGGTAAAGGAAGTGTTTTCACTATTGCGCTTCCAAGAAAAATTTTAGATAAAAGTAAACAAGATGAAAATGTAAAGTATGAAGGTAGTTATTATTGAGGACGAAAAAATAAAAAGGATAACATTAAAAGATGCTTTGATCAAGGAGGGATACGAGGTTGTTGATTTCGAGTCGCCGATTTTTGCGCTAAATTACATTGAGCAAAATGAAACCGATGTAGTTGTAACCGATATTCGTTTACCTGATATGGATGGGATAGAGGTTTTAAAAATCATCAAAAAGATTAACCCCAATATAACCGTTATAATGATAACAGCTTATGGAACTATAGAAAATGCTGTTGAGGCGATGAAACTGGGTGCATATGATTACATCACTAAACCTTTCTCTTCAGAAAGATTAATTATGATTTTAAAAAAGATCGAAAGATATAAAGAGCTTGAGAGAGAAAACATAGAGCTTAAGAAACGACTTGACGAGAGATATTCGTTCTCTAATATTATAGGTAGATCAAAAGCTATGCAAAATATATACTTCCAAATAGAGACAGTAGCTCAAAGCGATGCAACGGTGTTAATAATAGGGGAAAGTGGTACAGGGAAAGATTTAGTTGCAAATGCAATTCATCAATTAAGTCCGAGAAAAAATAAGCCGTTCGTTAAATTAAGTTGTGCATCTTTACCTGAAACTCTACTTGAAACTGAACTATTTGGCCATGAAAAGGGCGCATTTACAGGAGCTATAAAAGAACGAAAAGGAAAATTTGAATGCGCAAATGGCGGGACTTTGTTTTTGGACGATGTTGATGATATTCCTCTAAGTTCTCAGGTGAAGTTATTAAATGTTATCCAGGAAAGGAAATTTGAACGAATAGGTGGAAATGAAAGTATAAAGGTTGATGTAAGGTTGATATGTGCAAGCAAAGTTGATTTGTTTAATCTTGTGAAGATGGGGAAATTCAGGGAGGATTTATACTACAGGATAAGCGTTATACCGATAAAAATTCCACCGCTAAGAGAGCGCAGGGAAGATATCCCATTGTTGGTAGAGTATTTCCTGAATAAATTTGGGAGGCCAGAATTAAAATTTACTCCTGAGGCAATGGAGGCAATGATTGCATACGACTGGCCTGGCAATGTAAGACAACTTGAGAATATAGTGCAGCGCATTGTGGTTTTAACGAAGGGAAGTGTTGTCACAAAGGAGGCACTTCCCAATGAAATTACTGGAGAGATAAGGTTAGGTATTGATAACCTTTGGAGCAAGGAAAAAATAGACCTGGAAAAAGTGTTGTCTGATCTCGAACAACGCGCATTAAGATGGGCCCTTGAAAAATCTGGGTATAACCAAACAAAGGCTGCAGAAATACTAAATCTCAAAAGGACAACTTTAAGAGAAAAGATGAAAAAATATGGCTTAATATAGAACTTGCCTTATTAAAAGTGTCGAAAATTTGTAAGCTGACGATTTTCTGACATTTTCCTGCCCTAATTATGTTAAAATTTTGCAAAATTGTGGGGGATCTCTATGGCATAAATTTTGGGGATAATTTTGGTGTTTTAAAAACAAAATAAGTTAGTCAAATGGCGAAACGAGCACTTCTTTCAGTCATTTTAACAATTTTCCTAAGCGTAATTGTATTTTCACAGGTTAAAATTACCGATAATTTAACTCTCAATTTAAGTGGGGTTTATAACACATGGTTTCAATACCAACAGGATTTTTGGTTTGGCAAAGGGACTTACAATGACGCCTATATTGTGCAAATGCTGAGATTCAGACCTGAAATTTCATATAAGGATGTTGTTAAAGTTATAACAAGATTTGACATGGCTCAAGGATGGTGGGGTGTTGATAACGAACCGCCTTTGAGGAAAATCTATGGCGGAAGAAGTGCAAGCTTGCTTTTTAATAGCAAGGATGTTCATTATTTATTTCATGTTGACCAGGCGTATGTTTGGTTCCGAGTTCCAGAGTTAAAGACATCTTTCTCTGTTGGTAGGATGCAGTGGCTTGTCGGAAACAGGATATTGATTGATAACAACTACGATGGTGTGCAAGCAGATATTTCAGTAGGAGGTGGGGTTTTAAAACTTGGATGGGCGAAAATAAATGAGGGTGTTGATGCTTTAAGTGACGCTGATAGCGTGGCAAGTGATTATAATGATAGTTGGGATGCAAGGGATGCCGATCTTTATCTTGCGAATTATTCTAAGGCATTAAAATTTGGGAGCACGAAGATTGATGTTTACGCTTTCTACTACATTGACAGATCAATAAGAGATGGAAATGCTTATATTCCCAATCTTTTGGATTATAAGAAGGTGAGATTTTCGCCTCAGATAACGAATCTTTTTGGAATAGGAGTAGCTGGGAGTTCTAAATTTGGTAAGTTATCGTTTGATTATGAAGTAAATTATTTAAAGGGGAAGGATAAAATTAATAACGCCGGTTATGGTCCAACCTTTGATGTTGATATTAATAATGGTGATATCGATGGGGGTAATATTTATTTGAAGTGTGTTTACTCAGCAACTGACAAAGTTAAACCGGGTTTTATTCTTGGCGTTGGTTCTGGGGATCCTGATGGTCCATGGGGTGGAAAAGGTAATGTCACGAAGTTGAGAACCGCTGGATTTTTCTATATTACGGAAGTGTGGGAGGATTCAATTATGCCAGATGAAGAGGGGATAACACCGCAAGG
>JBKBWH010000369.1:0-508 GCA_046289115.1 Candidatus Kryptonium sp. | reverse complement strand
GAATGGGTGTGAAAACGGTCAGAAGATGGAGGCAAATGGCTATTGGAGCTGTTTTTTTTCGTGCGTGCTTCCAGCTCTTGAACGCGATACTTGAGTTGTTCATTTTCTTTGCGCAGCTGTTTGATTTCGTGACGCAAATGTTCATTTTCTTGAACGAGTTGATGAATGAGCTGTTTTTGTTGTTGAACTTTGCCGATTAAGTTCTCTACTGTAAATACAGCTTGTTGTACCGTCAACATGCGATTCACCTCCTTGTCTATCAGTATTCACATCATAGACAGGAAAAGCAAAAAATATTCAGCTCACTTGATCATGTGGCTGAATAGTTACTTACGTAATAAAGTGGCTCATGGATTAATTACGTTTGAACAGTGCACGAAGGGGCTTAACTTGTTAGTGATCTACTTATTTTTATTACTGACCAATTATTCAGTGGTCAAAGAAGAAAATAATGCAAGTGAGTAAATTTTTTGTATAGGTTTCAGTCATTGGGCGATGATTTAACGCC
>JBKBWH010000368.1:0-510 GCA_046289115.1 Candidatus Kryptonium sp. | reverse complement strand
GAATTACTTCCCAGGGACCAACCCCGTTTCAATCCCTCACAGGTTCGATTCACACAAAATAATTAAAAAGGAGGCAAAAAATGTTAAACAAAGTTTCAATCCCTCACAGGTTCGATTCACACTGTCGCGTTTCTTAACTGGGATTATTTTCATTGTATAAAAGCCATAATTTATTTCTTAACGCGTTGACGTCGAAGTTCGGGCACGTTTTATAATTTACAAATTCGTAATGCCCGTAAACGTTGCTTGGTTTCAGGTTGTATTTTCTTAATAATTCGATGCAAAGCTGTTCAAGTCTTCGCATTTGAGCATCTGTGAATCTGTTAACCCCTATTAGACAAATTCCAATCGAATCCTCGTTATGTCCTGCAGTGTGTGCCCCGATCATGTTCTCGTCCCTGCCAGCAACCAACGCGCCGTCAAAGTTCGCCTTGTAATTGCCTTCCTTCAGATCCGCATAAGTTAAATAGCCGTTCAAAATTATGTAATGATATCCGACTGTTAAGAACC
>JBKBWH010000367.1:0-520 GCA_046289115.1 Candidatus Kryptonium sp. | reverse complement strand
GGTGGTTTAGACCGTCCGAGTTCGGGCCAAGTGTTTTTGCAGGGCAGTCGTTTTGACAGTTTAAATGAAGCTGAGCGTGGTTATTTACGTAACGAACACTTAGGTTTTGTTTACCAGTTTCATCATCTGTTGCCTGAATTTACTGCTTTGGAAAATGTGGCAATGCCATTGATGTTACGTCAAGGCACCAACTTTAAGGATGTACAAAAGCAAGCCGAATATTTACTCGAGCGTGTAGGATTGACGCATCGTTTAACCCATAAACCAGGTGAGCTTTCGGGCGGGGAACGTCAACGTGTTGCATTAGCGCGTGCATTGGTGGCCAAGCCAGCATTAATGATGGCAGATGAACCGACAGGCAACTTAGATCGTAAAACAGCAAGCAAAATTTTTGAGCTGCTGATGGATTTACGTCAGGAGTTCAATATGGCGATGTTGATCGTGACACATGATGAACAACTGGCTCAGTCCGCCGATTCTATTTTGCATATGCAGGATGGTCTTTGGGTCAATAACTATT
>JBKBWH010000366.1:0-526 GCA_046289115.1 Candidatus Kryptonium sp. | reverse complement strand
GAGGACTTGCGGTGTATCGTGAGGGTGGAGTGATACTTGATGTGTATGAGAAAGATGAAAAGATAATACCGAGGGAATTTGCACTTTATCAGAACTATCCAAATCCTTTTAACTTTGGGACTGTGATTGAGTTTGATATACCTGAGGTTACGAATGTAAAGCTTGATTTATATGATGTTTTGGGTAGACATGTGAAGACAATTTTTGAGGGAGAGGTAGGGGTTGGTAGGCATCGTGTAAGGTTTGAAGGTGGAGATTTGCCGAGTGGGGTTTATTTTTATGTTTTGAGAGGGGATAAGTTTTCAAGTGTTAAGAAGATGGTTTTGGTGAAGTAGTTTAAAGTTTGTTTTGAAGTGTTGAATTTTAGAATGTTAATTTTTTAATTCGTCTTGACAAAACGAAATTAACTTTTCAGTTTTTAATTAGTTAAACTAAAAAGGAGAAAAAGACATGAAAAGTAAAATTTTATTTTCTCTTTTCTTTGTGGTTTTAGTTTTTAATTTTTCATTTTCACAAAATCCAGATT
>JBKBWH010000365.1:0-529 GCA_046289115.1 Candidatus Kryptonium sp. | reverse complement strand
TTATAGAAACCAACATTTCCTCCGGTTACAGGAGTATCAAACTTTCTGCATGCTTCACCCATTCCTGCAATTGCCTGGGCAAACTGCCAGTAAACTTCCGGTTTGTATGGATTACCAAAGTTTAAACAATTTGTAACTCCAAGCGGAACACCGCCTGAGCAAACAATATTTCTTGCGCATTCTGCAACAGCTATTTTGGTTCCTTCTTTCGGGTTGAGATAAACATATCTTGAATTACAATCAGTTTTCATTGCAAGAGCTTTGTTCGTTCCTTTTATGTACATAACTGCCGCATCACAGCCAGGTCCAACAATAGTGTTGGTTCTCACCATTGTATCGTATTGCTCATATACCCATTTTTTCGAAACAATGTTTGGTGATGAAAAAATTTTCAAAAAAGTTTCCTTTAAATCTTTTGGTTCAACTAAAGAATTTTGTTCAAACTTTCTTGTTTCTTTTAAGTACCCGGGTTCTTTTTGTTCTCTGATATAAACCGGTGCACCACCGCCAAGCACAAGTTCGAAAGCAG
>JBKBWH010000364.1:0-538 GCA_046289115.1 Candidatus Kryptonium sp. | reverse complement strand
AGGGGAACTTCTTGATAAATAGAGTCTTTCCATTTTTTATAATTTGATTCGTATATCCTTCTTAACTTATCCTCTTCATATTTTGTTTTTTGGGCTGCCAGTAAATCATGAAGTTTGATATATAGAGCTTTTTCTTTTGAAAGTTTTGTTAATTCCAGTTCCATATCTTTCAATTCTTGAGGAATTGTTGTTTTTTTTAGCTTTATTCTTGAAGCTGTTTCATCTATTACATCAATTGCCTTATCTGGTAGATACCTATCTGTTATGTATCTATCTGAAAGTTTCACTGCCATTTCAATGGCTTCCTCTGTGATTTTAACTTTATGATGAATTTCATATTTTTCCTTTATTCCTTTCAAAATCTCTATTGTAGTATCAACTGAGGTAGGTTGAATATAGACAGGTTGAAACCTTCTCTCTAAAGCTCCATCTTTTTCAATATATTTTCTATATTCTTGCGGAGTAGTGGCACCAATACACTGTAATTCTCCTCGAGAAAGGGCTGGTTTAAGCATATTTGAAGCATCAACAGATCCCT
>JBKBWH010000363.1:0-550 GCA_046289115.1 Candidatus Kryptonium sp. | reverse complement strand
AGACGAAACGGATATCCTCGAACTTGTCTCATTGCATTTGAAAAAGCACAATTTTAAAGTGCGGGAATTCCTCGATATTTCTTCATTCTATCGTTATTTGAACTCTGAGCTTCCCGATTTGGTGATATTGGACCTTATGTTGCCAGATGCAGATGGACTTGAAGTGTGTAAGTATTTGAAGAATAATGAAAATTACCAACATATTCCAATTATTATCCTTACAGCTCGTGCTGATGAAACAGAAAAAATACTTGGCTTAGAGCTTGGAGCAGACGATTATGTAACAAAGCCATTCTCTCCTCGAGAACTTGTCGCAAGAGTTAAAGCAGTTCTGAGAAGAGAAAAGAAGGATGAAACACCAAATGTAATAATCTTTGGCAAAATTCTTAAAATTGATTTGCCAAAATTCGAGGTTTATGTAAACGATGTAAAGGTAGATTTAACACCAAGTGAATTTAAAATTCTTACATTACTACTCAAGCGTAAACGTTGGGTATTTTCACGGGAAAATATTTTGGACGAACTTGGCTCGAGCGACAAAGGAGTTTTG
>JBKBWH010000362.1:0-567 GCA_046289115.1 Candidatus Kryptonium sp. | reverse complement strand
GGTTTATAGTATTCTTGGACAACAAATAACAGAATTATTGAATGAAGAAAAACAGCCTGGACTTTATGAATTCATCTTTGATGCTTCAAAATTTAATTTATCTTCAGGTATTTTATTCGTACGTTTTGAATCAAAAGAATTTAATAAATGACCAATTTGAGCATATTTTTTTCCAAAGGACTCTTTTGTTTTTTCGTTTTTTGCCCAGAGAATAAAATATTTATTATACTCAACAAAAATCAAACTTGTTAAAAAAATAAAGCAGGTTATGAAAAATAATTTTTTGTTTTTAACATTTTTTAAAAAAAAATCGTATAATATAGTAAAAGAAAAATTAATTAAATTTTTAAATTAAAAAATAATTGATGGAAACTATATTGGTCCATTTGCCAAGAGAGGAATATACAAAAGAAAATGTAGTTAAATTTATAACTTCTTGCCTTGATGCTGATGGAGTTCCTATGTTCAAAATAAAATTTGCTGGAAGACCTTTTAAGGAGGATGCCAAAAGGGCGGTAATGGCAATTTGCTATGGAGGAAAAGAGGATTTCGAAACACTTTCAAGAT
>JBKBWH010000361.1:0-612 GCA_046289115.1 Candidatus Kryptonium sp. | reverse complement strand
ACCCTTAGAAGATGTAATTAAAACATTACCTTTTAATGTTTTAAGCTCAGATTCGACATGTTCATATCCATTTAATCCACTCAAATAAAAGTTTTTATTCCTTTCTATTTCTTGTATAAAACTCGGATCATATTTAAAACTAAAAACATAATCAGCCGAAAAAAAAGATCCATCAAATATATTTTTTAGAATAGGAGGTTCTCCTAAATTATAATTCACTTTTACTGCATATTTTTGTCTAAATATTTCATAATCTGATTTATATTTAAGATACGCATTAGTCCAAATTACCATATTAGGATTATTAGATTGATCTAAAGTCTTTGGGTCCCAATACTTGTTAACCATATCAGTATAATAACCGTAACTTTTCTTCAAAATTTCAAAATCATTTTTATAATCTTGAGTTTTAAGTTTTAATTCTTCATTTTTAATCCTGTCCAATTCTTGAACATATGGAGAAGATAAGTTGTTTTTTGATAAATTTGATATTTGATTCTTAACCCCATCAATGAATATATTTCCATTAGTCGACACTACCTGAATATCATTTTGTGCATTCAACTTTGCACCTTGTACTTCAACACTTGCACCTTCTAAGCTTATTCCACC
>JBKBWH010000360.1:0-647 GCA_046289115.1 Candidatus Kryptonium sp. | reverse complement strand
ATATGTGTGAATTGAGGCTTAGAGTATCGCCTAGAAAATGGCTTGAGCTGGCCTGTTGTTGGTGGAATAAAAGCGTGATAAATACTCTTTTTGCTGAATATTGAACTTTTGTCATTTGGGTCAAATTAAGTATTGATTTTCGGTTTGAACTCTTTTTTCCAACGGCCGAGACTTAAGTCTAATGAAGAAATATTCGACAAAGGATGTATTTTTCACGGTTTTCTTATTTTATTTAAGTTTAAAAATAACAATTACTTAATTATGTTTTATCGAAATATAATTAGACTTTTATCTATATATTTTTTAAATAAATACTGAAAATTAATGCAGAATATTGGATTAATTTATTCTGTCAATCTAATCTGTATTCATCGCAACGAAGCGCTCTAAATCTAAGCAAAAGCTTGAGGGTCTGATTTTAGCTTTTCGTTGAAGAAAATCCTAATATTATTACAGGAAATATCATGACTACATATCAAACAGCGATTGATGCAATCCGCGAATTAAAAGCAAAATTCGGTAGCACTTGGGCAGACATCAGTCCTGAAGATGCTGCGCGTATGCAAATCCAAAACCGTTTCAAAACTGGTTTAGATATCGCTAAATACACAGCTGCAATTATGCGTCGTGATATGGCTGCTTATGAT